>JALZDD010000882.1 GCA_030862715.1 Actinomycetota bacterium
GACGGCGTTCGTGGCGCTGGAGTCGGTCGAGGCGGCGACCTCGCTCCTCCCCCTGCTCCGCGAGCACGGCGGCGGGCAGCTGACCACCTGGGAGCTGCTCGGGCGCCAGGCCGTCGACCTGGTCCTCGCCCACCTGCCGGGCGTGCGCGACCCGTTCGCGGACCGGCACGAGTGGTACGGCCTCGTCGAGCTCGCCGGCACCTCCGCCGACGTGGACGAGCGGCTCGAGGAGGCCCTCGCGGCCGCCGCCGAGCAGGGGCTGCTCCTCGACGCCGTGGTCGCCGGCAGCCCCGCTCAGCGCGAGTCGCTGTGGGCCCTGCGCGAAGGGGTCTCGGAGGCCCAGAAGAGCGAGGGCGCGACCCTCAAGCACGACGTCACCCTGCCGATCGCCGCCCTGTCCCGGTTCGTCGCCGAGGTCGGCCCAGCGCTGCTCGCGGCGCTGCCGGGGCTGCGGTTGGTGACGTACGGGCACATCGGGGACGGCAACCTGCACTACAACATCTCCGCGCCCGTCGGCGACGACGCGGCGCTGAAGCGGGAAGCTCCCACCCTGACCCGGGTCGTCTACGACGCCGTCACGGCGCTCGGCGGCAGCATCTCCGCCGAGCACGGCATCGGCGCGCTCAAGCGGGATGCGGCCGCTGCGTACAAGACCGGTGTCGAGGTCGACCTCCTGCGAGCCGTCAAGCAGGCGATCGACCCCGACGGGGTCATGAACCCTCGGAAGGTGCTGTGAGTCAGAGCCCCTGGGCGACCCGGTAGAACACCTGGTTCCAGCGCACCTGGTCGGCGAAGCCGCGGCGGGTGGTGGACTCGTCGATGACCAGCAGCTCGGTGCGGGCGATGTTGGCGAAGACCTCGAAGGCCTCGATCCCTGCGGCGGTCGACATCACCGTGTGGTGCGCGCCGCCGGCGGTCAGCCAGGCCTCGGCCGAGGTCGCGAAGTCGGGGCGCGGCGTCCAGACGGCGCGCGCGACCGGCAGGTTGGGCAGCGCCTGCGTCGGGGGGACGACGTCGACCACGTTGGCGGTCAGCCGGAAGCGGTCGCGCATGTCGGCCAGCGAGACGACAACAGCGCCCTCACCAGGATCGGCGTCGAAGACCATCCGGACCGGGTCCTCGCGGTCGCCGATCCCGAGCGGGTGGATCTCGACGCGCGGGGTGGAGGTGGTCAGCGAGGGGCAGACCTCGAGCATGTGGGCGCCGAGGATGACCTCCGCGCCGGGGGTGAGGTCGTAGGTGTAGTCCTCCATCAGGGAGGCGCCACCGGGCAGCCCCTCCCCCATCACCTTCGCGGCCCGCACCATGACCGCGGTCTTCCAGTCGCCCTCGGCGCCGAAGCCGTAGCCCTTGCTCATCAGCCGCTGCACGGCGATGCCGGGGAGCTGGCGCAGTCCGCCGAGGTCCTCGAAGTTGGTGGTGAACGCCTTCGCGTCGCGCTCCACCAGGAACGCCTCCATGGCGATCTCCTGACGAGCGGCGTAACGCAGCGAGTCATGGCGCTCGCCGCCCTTGCGGAGCTCGGGGACCACGTCGTAGAGGTCCTCGTACTCGGCGACGAGCGCGTCCACGGCGGCCTCGTCGACGGCCTCGACGGCCGCCACCAGATCGTTGACGCCCCAGGTGTTGACCGATACGCCGAAGCGCAGCTCGGCCTCGGTCTTGTCGCCCTCGGTGACGGCGACGTTGCGCATGTTGTCGCCGAAGCGGACCAGGTTGAGCCCGTGGGTGGCAGCCCAGCCGGCGGCGCCGCGGACCCAGGTGCCGACGCGGCGGGTGACCGCCGGGTTGGAGACGTGGCCGACGACGGTGGTGCGGGCGACGCCGAGGCGGGTGGCGATGTAGGCGTACTCACGGTCGCCGTGGGCGGCCTGGTTGAGGTTCATGAAGTCCATGTCGATCTCCGACCAGGGGAGCTCGACATTGGCCTGGGTGTGCAGGTGGAGGAGCGGCTTCTGGAGCGCGTCCAGACCGGCGATCCACATCTTGGCCGGGCTGAAGGTGTGCATCCAGGTGATGACGCCGAGGACGTTGTCGTCGGAGTTGGCCTCGAGCATCGCGCGGCGGATCGACGCGGAGTCCTTCAGGACGGGCTTCCACACGACCTTCGCCGGTACGTCCGAGCAGGCGTCGAGGGCGCGGGCGACCTCCTGGGACTGCTCGGCCACCTGGCGAAGGGTCTCCTCGCCGTAGAGGTCCTGGCTGCCGGTGAAGAACCAGACCTCGCGGTCGCCATAGGGTTTCGGCGCTGTGGGCTTGCTCATGTGGGGTCCTTCCAGTGCTGAGATTCGGGGGGACGGGCAGCTCAGTGCTGGCCGTATACGTTCTGGTAGCGGTCGTAGAGCGAGTCGATGTGGCTCTGGTCGATCGGCAGGGGCTGGCCGAGCTGGCGCGCGATGTGCACGGTGCGGGCGACCTCCTCGCACATCACCGCGGCCTTGACCGCGGAGCGGCCGTCCTTGCCGATGGTGAAGGGACCGTGGTTCCGCATCAGCACCGCCGGGCTGCGCGACTCCCGCAGCGTCTCCACGATGCCGCGCCCGATCGAGTCGTCTCCGATGATCGCGAACGGGCCGACCGGGACCGGTCCGCCGAACTCGTCGGCCATCATCGTGAGCACGCAGGGGATCTCCTCCCCGCGGGCGGCCCAGGCGGTGGCGTAGGTGGAGTGGGTGTGGACCACTCCCCCGACCTCAGGCATGTTGGCATAGACGTACGCATGGGCGGCCGTGTCCGAGGACGGCGACCGTTCGCCCTCGATGAGGTTGCCGGACAGGTCGCACACGACCATCGCCTCGGCGGTGATGTCCTCGTAGGCGACCCCGGAGGGCTTGATGACCAGCAGGTCCTCGCCGTCCGGGTTGGGCACGCGCTCGGAGACGTTTCCGGCGGTCCACACGACCAGCTCCCAGCGGGGCAGCTCGGCGTGCAGCGCGGCGACGCGCTCCTTGGCGGCATCGACGGCGGTGCGAAGAGCTGCGGGGACGCCCGTCATCACTGGTCTCCTTCTTCTGCGTCTCGTGCGCTGTCTGCGGTGGGGGCGAGCGAGGCCACGGCGGCGCGCTCGATGTCCAAACCGGCCTCGTAGCGTTCGAGGTAGGTCCGGAACCCGGCGAGGTCGGCGGCGTCCGGCTCGACGACCTCGAGGTCGATGTCGCCGAAGACGCGCTCGGCGAGATAGGCGCTCAGGCTGAGGTCGCCCTCGGCCTCGGCGGCCCGGGCGTACGCAGCCAGGACCGCGATCCCCCAGGCACCGCCCTCTCCGGCGGTGCGGCCGACCGCGACCGGGGCGCCGATGGCCGCGGCGAGCAGCCGCTGCGCGACGCCCGCGGTGCGGAACAGGCCGCCGTGGGCGAACATCGCGTCGATCTGGACACCCTGGTCGGCGAGCACACGCATGCCGAGGGCGAGGGTGCCGAAGACGCCGTAGACCTGGGCGCGGGCGAACCCGGCGAGGTCGAGGCGGCTGCCAGGGGTGCGTACGAACAGCGGACGGCCCTCGTCGAGGCCGGTGATCGGCTCGCCGGCCAGATAGTTGTAGGCCAGTAGCCCGCCGCCGTTGGGCGAGCCCTTCAGGGCCGCGGTGAGCAGGGCGCCGAAGACGGCGTCGGGCTCGCAGGGTTGCCCTAGCGCGGCGGCGAACTCGCCGAACACCCCAGCCCAGGCGTTGAGCTCGCTGGCGCCGTTGTTGCAGTGCACCATCGCGACCGGGTCGCCGGCCGGGGTGGTGACGATGTCGATGGCGTGATGGACGGTGGCCAGCGGCGCCTCGAGGACGACCATGGCGAAGATCGAGGTGCCGGCGCTGACGTTTCCGGTGCGCTTGGCGACGGAGTTGGTGGCGACCATCCCGGTGCCGGCGTCGCCCTCGGGCGGACACAGCGGGATGCCGGGCTGGAGCGTGCCGGAGGGGTCGAGCAGCGCGGCGCCGTCGGGGCTGAGCCGGCCGGCGTCGGCGCCTGCCTGGAGGACCTGCGGGAGCAGCCCCTCCACCCGCAGACCGGGGCGCTTGGCGGCTGCCAGGTGACCGAGCTGCTCGAGCATCCGCTTGTCGTAGGTCCCGGTGGCCGGGTCGATGGGGAAGACGCCGGAGGCGTCGCCGACGCCGAGCACGTGGTGGCCGGTCAGCGCCCGGTGGACGTAGCCCGCGAGCGTGGTCAGCGAGGCGATCCGGGGCAGATGAGGCTCGTCGTCGAGGATCGCCTGGTAGAGGTGAGCGACCGACCACCGCAACGGGATGTTGGTCCCGAAGATCTCCGACAGCTCGGCGGCGGCGACGGCGGTGTTGGTGTTGCGCCAGGTGCGGAAGGGCACCAGCAGCTCGCCGGCCTCGTCGAAGGCGAGGTAGCCGTGCATCATCGCCGAGATCCCGATCGACCCGAACGTGGTCGGACGGGTGCCGTAGCGGCGCTCGACCTCGTCGCCGAGTGCGGCGACGGCACCCTGTACGCCTGCCCAGACCGCATCCAGCGAGTAGGTCCACAGGCCGTCGACGAGCTCGTTCTCCCACAGATGGGAGCCGGTGGCGAGGGGTGCGTGGTCGGGCCCGATCAGGCACGCCTTGATGGTGGTGGAGCCCAGCTCGATGCCGAGCGCGGTCTCTCCGAGGTCAGGCAAATGGCCTGCTCGCTGCGTCATCACGGCTCCGTTTCTGCCCGACGGCTCGGGGTGGGGTTCGAGGCGATGTGAACGCTAACATATGACGAGCGGGTTACCGGCGTGTTCCCTACAGACCCTGCTACGAAAGTGCTAGTCGCGCGGGTGCGGCGCGGCCGAGGACCGCACGACCAGCTCGGGTGCCAGCAGCGGCGGCACCTCGACGGTCCCGTCGGCGATGGCCGTGATGGCCACCTCGACCGCGAGCTCGCCCAGCGAGGCGAAGTCCTGCCGGACCGTGGTCAGCGGAGGCCAGAGGTACGCGGCGTCCGGGACGTCGTCGAAGCCGACGACGCTCACGTCCTGCGGGACCCGGAGGCCGGCCTCGTGCAGCGCCCGGATCACACCGAGCGCCATCGAGTCGTTGGCCGCGAAGACCGCGGTGACCGAAGGGTCTCGGGCGAGCTCGGCCCCGGCCTCGTAGCCGCTCTTGCTCGACCAGTCACCGAAGATCTCGGGCCCCGGCTGCACGCCGCTGTCCCGAAGCGCGGCCAGCCACCCCTCCCGGCGCTGCCGGGCGTCGATCCAGCCGACCGGACCGGCCACGTGGGCGATGTTGCGGTGGCCGATGTCCAGCAGATACTGCGTGGCCAGCACGGCTCCGGCGTGCTGGTCGATCCCGACCGAGCGCACCCCCGCCGGCGGGTCGCTGTGGATCATCACGACCTCGACCGTCGCCGCGAGCTGGGCGACCAGGTCCTCGAACGACTGGTGCGAGACGCCGAGGAGCACGGCCTCCACCGCGTCATCGAGGAGCGCCTCGATCGCCCGCTCCGCCGAACTCGCCTCCATGTGCGGCACCGGGCTCAGGATGATGTCGTAGCCGGCCCGCTGACCGGCCTGGTGCACCGAGGCTGCCAGCGTGCCCGGTCCGTAGAGGTGCGGCTGGGTGTAGAGCAGACCCAGCCGTCCCGACTTCCGCGTCACCAGAGCGCGCGCCGACTTGTTGCGCCGGTAGCCCAGCTCCTCGATCGCCGCCAGCACCCGGTCGCGGGTGTCGCCGCGTACGGCGTCGGAGCCGTTGACGACCCGGGACACGGTCTGGTGCGAGACCCCTGCCCGGGCCGCGACATCTGCCATGCTCGGCGCGTTCTTCGACTCCCCGTTGACCATGCGGTGATCCTAAGCGGGATCACCGTGCGG
>JALZDD010000897.1 GCA_030862715.1 Actinomycetota bacterium
ACAACGTCCACATGTGCACCACGACGACCGACCCCGAGGTCGCCCAGGACTGGTTCACCCGGTTCGAGGGCGCCGGGCTGGACGGGGTGATGGCCAAGCCGCTGGACGCCCCCTACGTCCCCGACAAGCGGACGATGCTGAAGATCAAGCACTCGCGTACGGCTGACGTGGTCGTGGCCGGCTACCGCGAGCACAAGACCTCGACGCCGGAGAACCCGCTGCTCGGGAGCCTGCTGCTAGGTCTGTACGCCCCCGGGGAGGACGGTCAGCCGGAGCTGCAGCACATCGGCGTCTCGGCGTCCTTCACCGCCGCGCGACGCGCCGAGCTGTGGCAAGAACTGCAGGAGCTGGTCGTCCCGATCGAGGACCACCCGTGGGGACGCTGGAGCGAGTGGCTGACCGCCAATCCCGACCGCGTCCCGGGCACCCAGAGCCGCTGGTCGCAGGGGAAGGACCTGTCCTTCACCCCGCTGCGCCCGGAGCGGGTGCTTGAGGTGGGCTACGACCACATGGAGGGACGCCGGTTCCGGCACACCGCTCAGTTCAAGCGCTGGCGGCCAGACCGCGACCCGGAGTCGTGCGGCTACGAGCAGCTCGAGGAACCCGTGGCGTACGAGCTGTCCGAAGTGCTCGGAGGTGCGTCTAAATCCGGCTAGTGTCGGAGACATGAGCTACGACGTCGTTCTCCTTGTCGAGCAGGCAATCACCCTCGACGACGCGACCCGGGTCCACTCCCTTCACGAGGGAGTCGAGGACCCGGTCTACCACGTGCTGCTGCCCCTGGAGGACGCTGCCGCACGGATCGAGTCAGCGATGGGCACGCTCAGCGCGGCCGAATATCTTGGCTCGGCGATGATGATGAACGAGATCGACCTCGACGCGGTGCGCGAGGAGGCCAAGGAAGAGGCCGAGAAGGCGCTCGAGCAGACCCTGAAGGTCCTGAAGACCTCCGGCGCGTCCGCCCACGGCGAGCTGGTCCAGGACCCGGTCAAGGCGCTGCGCGCCAAGGTCGCGGAGGTCGACGGCCGCGAGGCGATCATCATGACCCGCCCGCACGTGGTCGCCGAGTTCTTCCACGTCGACTGGACCCACCAGGCCCGTCGCCACCTCCACGTCCCGGTGCTGCACCTGATCGAACACGAGAACTTCGACGAGCAGGCCGGCGAAGGCGAAGGAATCAGCGGCATGTGAGACGTTTCGTCTCCATGACAGCCGAATCAACAGAAGTGACCGGCGACACACCGAAGGTTACCGCTCTGTTACCGGCTCCACCTGGCAGTTGTGGACCACATTCCCCTAGTATCTTGGGGTTCGCTGTTCCGGGGGGATCCAGCGACGAGGAAGTGCCTGCTCGTGCGATCGGGGGATCCGCGCTGAGTGGGCACTTCTGCTATTTGTCGCCGATCCGGTTGCCTTCCTCGTCCCAGTGCGACGCGACCTTCTTGCTCGGCTGCACGCGCGGCGGCTCCCCCGGCATCTTCGGGTAGTCGGGCGGGAAGTTGAGCTCGCCTCCTGGCAGCTTCTCCCAGAGCTCGAGCAGCGGCGTGAGGTCGTACGCCTCGTCGTCGATCTCCGCCCAGCGGTCGCCGTCGGCGAGGAAGTCGGGGACGGTGAAGAGGTTGAGCTCACGCGGGTCCTTCAGGTCGGCCAGCTCGTCCCAGGTGAGCGGCGTGGAGACCGGGGCGCCGGGCTTGGGACGCAGCGAGTAGGCCGAGGCGATGGTCCGATCTCGGTTGTTCTGGTTGAAGTCGACGAAGATGCGCTCCCCGCGCTCCTCCTTCCACCACGCGGTGGTCACTCCCCCGTCGCGACGCTCGAGCTCACGGCCGAACCCGATCGCGGCGTGACGCAGATCCTCGAAGGTCCACTCCGGCCGGATGCGTACGTAGATGTGTACGCCGCGGTTGCCGCTGGTCTTCGCGAAGCCGCGCAGGCCGAGCTCCTCCAGGGTCTCCCGGGCGACGCCGGCGACACGCACGGCGTCGGCGAAGTCGGTGCCCGGCTGGGGGTCGAGGTCGATACGCAGCTCGTCGGGGTGGTCGACGTCAGCGCGACGGACGGGCCACGGGTGGAAGGTGAGCGCGCCCATCTGGGCGCACCAGACCGGGATAGCGGGCTCGGTGGGGCAGATCTCTCGCGCCTTACGCCCGCTCGGGAAGGTGATCTCGACCTCCTCGAGGTAGTCGGGGGCACCCTTGGGTGTGCGCTTCTGGTAGAAGCCGTCACCCTCCTTGTCGGTCGGGCCGGTGGCCAGCTTCATGCCCTCGCGCCAGCCGTCGGGCCAGCGCTCCAGAGCGGTCGGGCGATCCCGCAGCGCCCGCATCAGCGGGTCGCCGACGGTCGCGAAGAACTCCGCGACCATCAGCTTGGTGACCTCGGGGGTGCGGTCGGTCGCCTCGTAGATCACCCGGTCGGGGCTGGAGATCCGCACCTCGCGCTCGCCTGCCTGCACGTGTGCCGCCGGTGTCTTCGCCATGGCGCCAACCTAGCCCGCTCCAAGCCCCTCCCCCAGCGAAATCGCCCGGACGACATCCGCAACTCACTGGCCAGTACGTCTTGAGACCGGCATGATCCGCCCCAACGTACGGCGACCGTCACGATCTCGGAGGACCCCCATGTCGACTCGAACCACGGCACTGACCGCCGCCACGGCGGCCCTGGCCGCCGCCATCACCCTCGGCCTCACCGGCGCGCCCGCGACGGCGAGCACCGACCCGGCGTGCGGGACGGTCGCTTCCCCCGATACCCGGGTGGAGCACGCCCGGCTCGCCGACCCGGCGGTGATCGACATCCTGGCGCGCTCCGGATTCGATGACGTCGCCCGCGCGGTGAGGACGGCCGTCTGCGACGCGGGCAGCAGCAGGGCCGCCACCGCTGCGGCACGGCTCGCCGGCCAGGCGCTGTGGCAGCGCGCGGTCGACCGGGTGCAGGGCCGCGGCGACGCCGGCGGCGACCTGCCGCGCAGCGACGACCGGCCGCTCTACTGGGCCCGACTGGCGGGCGAGCTGGAGATCGCGCGGGTCGCTCCTGCGTACCGAACCTGGTCAGAGGACACCCGGGCGAAGGTGCTGGCGGCCTTCGACCGGAGCTCGCGCGGGATCGAGTCGACCACCTTCGCGCGCGGGGAGTCCGGCCGGTCGCGGCAGGTGCTGGCTTCCGGATTCGACCCGTTCACCCTCGATCGCAACATCCGCCAGTCGAACCCGTCCGGGGCGACGGCGCTGGCGATGGACGGGCACGTCGTGCACACGGCGAAGGGTCCCGTCGAGATCCAGACCGTGGTTTTCCCGGTGCTGTGGGAGCCGTTCGCCCAGGGCATCGTCGAGCGCGCCTTCATGCCTCACCTGATCCCCGGCAAGCGCGACGTGGACACTGCCATCACCATCAGCCAAGGCCGCGCCGGCCGTTTCGATCTGGAGGTCTGGAACGGCGCCCATCGCGGCACCTTCCCCGACAACGACCGGGTCAGCGTCAACGAGACGATCCCGATCCCCGAGGACCTTCCTCATGCCGACCCGCAGCCGCAGTGGACCCGGACCACGCTGCCGGTCGAGGCGATGAAGGCGGCCGCGCCCGGCACCTTCCCGGTGAACATCAATCGGGTCGTCACCGAGATCCCGGCCGGATCGACCGCGCCGGTCACCCGGGAGGACCCGACGCCGGGCTCCACGGCGGTCGCCGGTGGCGGCGGTGACTACCTGTCGAACGAGTCGGCCTACCGCACCACCGCCGTTCGCGACGCGCTCGAGGCCGACACCAAGCAGGGCCACATCCACGTACCGGTCCTTGACGGGGACGCCACCGGCGAACCGCTGGCCGACATGCGGGCCGACATCGTGGCGCAGACCACCGATCTGGTCGCGGCCGCGGCGACGAGCTGATCCGGAGATGGACCGAAGGAGATGGCCCGAAGTGACTAGCCGTCTCCCGCACCGTTTTCATGCCCCCGGGCGTACTAGGGGCATGAAAACAGCAAAGGTCAGGCCTATCTCGGGTGCGGCCCTTGTGATCAGCATCGTCAGCATCTTCGCCCTCGGCGCCTGCGGCGGGTCGGACGGATCGGGCGGATCCTCCGCCGACTCCGGCTCGGTCGAGTCGCTGGCCGACTCATCTGCCGGGAAGGCGGCAGGCCCGGAGATGGCCGCGGAGGATGCGGACGCCGCGGCCCCGAAGCAGGCCGTCACGAAGGCATCGATCATCTCCACCGGCTCGGTCTCGCTCGACGCGAAGGACGTCGGAAAGACGCGTACGCAGGTCCAGCAGATCTCCGACAGGTACGCCGGCCAGGTCACCGAGCAGGAGACGAGCGACAGCGACGACGACGGACCCAGCCATGCCCGGATGGTCCTCCGGATCCCGTCGAAGTCGTTCGACGACGCGATGGCCGACCTCGAGGACACCGCCACCCTGGTCGACTCCAACACCACGACCACCGACGTCACCACCGAGGTCGTCGACACCGAGGTGCGGGTGAAGAACGCCCGGACGAGCATCGAGAGGATCCGTACGCTCCTCTCCAGCGCGGAGGCGATCGGCGATGTCATCGCCATCGAGTCGGAGCTCGCTCGCCGCGAAGCCGACCTCAACTCGCTGCTCGCCCAGCAGGCGGCCCTCGAGGACCAGACCTCGCTGTCGACCATCACGGTCAACATCGACCGTGCCGGTCCCGGCGGCTCCTCCGACGACGACCCCGGCTTCCTGGCCGGGCTGAGCGCCGGCTGGGAAGCCCTGGGCGACTCGGCACGCGTCCTCGCGGTCGCGCTCGGCGCCATCATCCCGTGGACGCCGGTCCTCCTGCTCGTCGTCGCGCCCGTCTGGCTGCTCTCGCGACGCCGGAAGCAGCAGGTGGTCGCGCCGGTGCCGGCCACCGGCCCGGCGGAGGAATAACCAGTCGAGATCGGGGTGCTCGGCGGCGTACGTTCTGAGCATGAGCGCGCTCGAGCACCCCGGCCTCGTCTTCCGCAGCCTCGACCCCTTCGACGGGGACGCGGCCCTGGTGAAGGGGTGGTACGAAGCGACGCGACGTGGCTTCCACCAGTCCCGAGGCAACGACGACGGCATCCAGGTCTGGCGCGACCACACCCGCTCCGACTCGGTGACGCTGCTGGGAGCGTGGACGGAGAACTCGGAGTTCTCCTCGGCCACGATCCCGGTCGCGACGTTCTCCTCCTGGACGTCACCGGTCAACGTGGGCGGCGGCGTCAGCCTGCCGACGCTGCTGATCAGCGACGTGACCGTCTCCCCGACCCATCGGCGCCAGGGACTGCTGCGCAAGCTGATGACGGTCTCGCTCGCCGACGCGGTCGCCGCGGGCGTGCCGTTGGCAGCGCTGACCGTCTCCGAGGGGTCGATCTACGGCCGCTTCGGGTTCGGCACGGCCACCCATCTGCGCCATGTCGAGGTCGACGTGACCGCGAAGTTCCGCTACCGCCCCGAGGTGCCCGCCGATGACGGTTCGCTCACCCTGGTCGAGCCGGCCGACGCCTGGAAGACGGTCGCCGAGATCTACGGCACCTTCCAGGAGCGCACCCGTGGATCGGTGACCCGGCCGCAGTTCTACGAGCCCTGGCTCTCCAGCGCCTATGACTTCGACGGCGACTCGAAGGGCGAGTCGAAGCAGCGGGCCGTGCTCCACCTGGACGCCTCCGGCACGCCCGACGGCTACGCGATCTACAAGACCGCCGACGAGCGCAACGACTCCGGGCTGCGGATGGCGCGGGTCGTCGACCTGGTGGCGCTGACCCCGGCGGCCTACCTGCGGCTGTGGCGGTTCCTCGCCGACATCGACCTCGTCGAGCGGGTCGGCTGGCGCCGGGCGCCGGTGCAGGACCCGCTCTACTGGGCGCTCGCCGAGCCGTTCGCGGTCAAGACCGCCGAGCTCGACGACATGCTGTGGATGCGCGTGCTCGATGTGCCGGTGGCCCTGCAGGCACGCCCTTGGTACGCCACCGGCGAGGTCGTCCTCGGGGTCGACGACCCGCTCGGACACGCTGCCGGTGCCTGGCGGGTCGCCGTCGCGGACGGCACGGCCGAGGTCACCCGGACCGACGCCGCTCCGACCGTGGAGCTCGCCGCGGACACCCTCGGCGCCCTCTATCTCGGCGGCGTCGACGTACGCACCCTGGCGGCCGCCGGACGGATCACCGGCTCGCCCGAGGCGATCGAGACCTGGGCGGCGATGGCCGACGGCGGTCCTCTTCCCTACTGCATCACCGGCTTCTGAGCGTCAGGGGCGTCCGGGCTCGGCGCCGATCAGGCTGATCCGGTCGCCGAGGAAGTGGTAGTGGTGCATGGCGTCCAGCCTCGGTGCGTACGCGTGCAGGCTGATCGCCGGGCGCGAGCCGACGTTGCGTACGTCATGGACGTGGCCGGCGTCGTGCGCCCGGGCGTCGCCGGGGCCGACGTCGGCGATCTGCAGACCGCCGAGCCAGTTGTGCTCGACCAGGCTGCCGGTGAGCACGGTGAAGGCGGTGGTCGCGGTGCCGTGGTCGTGGAAGCCGGTGCTGGCGCCCGGCGACCAGGCGATCAGCCAGACCTCGACCTCGTCGTCGCGGTGGAGCAGGTGGAACTCGCGGCCGGTCTCGGGCACCTGCACCCGCGCGAGCAGGTCGTCCTCGGCGTAGGTGCGGATGGCGTCCAGCAGGGGCTGTATGGCAAGGGCGGTCAAGGTGGCCTCCTCCAGAAGCGTCTTGGGTTTAAGTATAGTAGATTGCTCGACTTTGGCAATGGAGTTCTGCTCCCACCCCAGACGTACCATTTCAACCATGGGTTACAACGTGGAGAAGTCCGACGAGGAGTGGCGAGCAGAGCTCTCGCCGGAGGAGTACGCGGTGCTGCGCCAGGCGGGCACCGAGCGGGCGTTCACGGGTGAATACACCGACACCGAGACCAAGGGCGTCTACTCGTGCAAGGCCTGCAAGGCCAAGCTGTTCGAGTCCGACACCAAGTTCCACTCCGGCTGCGGCTGGCCGTCGTTCTACCAGCCGATCAGCGACACGATCGAATACATCGAGGACAAGTCGCACGGGATGGACCGGGTGGAGGTCCGCTGCGCCAACTGCGGCTCCCACCTCGGCCACGTCTTCCCTGACGGCTACGGCACCCCGACCGGCGACCGGTTCTGCATCAACTCGATCTCGATCTCGCTGGAGCCTGCCGACCAGGCCTGACCCGGCTAGCGTTGCGCCGTGACTGTGCGGATCGCGATGTGGTCAGGACCGAGAAACCTATCCACGGCGTTGATGCGCTCGTTCGAGAACCGGCCGGACTGCACGGTCCTCGACGAGCCGCTGTACGCCGCCTACCTGTCGTCCACGGGCCTCGATCATCCAGGCCGTGACGACGTGCTCGCCTCCCAGCCGAACGACTGGCGGGTCGTGGCCAAGGAGATCACGTCCGGGCCTGTCGGCTCGGCGGTGCAGTACCAGAAGCACATGACCCATCACCTGCTTCCGGAGATGGACCACGGAGCCTTCGCCGGGCTCTCGCACGCGTTCCTGGTCCGGGACCCGGAGCGGGTGCTGACGTCGTACGCCAAGGTCCGCGAGGAGCCGACGCTGGAGGACCTCGGGCTGCCGCAGCAGGTGGCGCTCTTCGAGGAGTTCGGCGGACCGGTGATCGATGCCGCCTCGATCCTGGCCTCGCCGCGGGCGGCTCTCGTCGGGCTGTGCGAGGCGTTGGGGATCGACTTCGACGAGGCGATGCTTTCGTGGCCGGCTGGGCCGCGCGAGTCCGACGGGGTGTGGGCCCCGCACTGGTATTCCGGGGTATGGGCCTCGACCGGCTTCGCGGCCTCCTCCCCCGGCGCCGCCGACCCGCTGCCAGCGCGCCTGGCGCCGCTGCTGGAGCGCTGCCTGCCCTACTACGATCGCCTCGCCCCCTATGTCATGGCCCCCGATATCAAGAACGGCGACTGATGCTGCAGACCTACGACCCCCGCAACGACCACCTCCAGGTCTGGATCAACGGTGAGCTCAGCCACCGCCTGGAAGCGCGGATCTCGCCGTTCGACTCGCTCGCCCAGGGCGGCGACGGCGTCTGGGAGGGCCTGCGGCTCACCCAGGGACGTATCTTCAAGCTCGACGAGCACCTGCAGCGGCTGCGCCGCTCGGCGCGGGCTCTCGCCTTCTCGGACATCCCCTCCGACACGTTCATGACCGAGGCGATCCGGGAGTGCCTGGCGGCCAACGGGATGCACGACGACGTCCACATCCGGCTCACGCTCTCGCGCGGCGTGAAGGTCACCTCCGGCATGGACCCGCGGCTCAACCAGTCGGGTCCGACGCTGATCGTGCTGGCCGAGTTCAAGTCGCCGGTCTACGACGACTCGGGGATCACGCTGATCACCGCGGCCCAGCGCCGCCCGCGCGCCGACATGCTCGACCCGAAGATCCATCACAACAACCTGATCCCCTCGATCCTGGCCAAGGTCGAGGCCAACAACGCGGGCGCAGACGACGCGCTGATGCTCGACGACGCCGGCTTCATCGCCGAGACCAACGCCACCCACTTCTTCCACGCACGCGACGGCGTGCTGCGCACCTCGACGACCCGTGCGTGCCCCGAGGGGATCACCCGCGCCACCGTCCTCGATCTCGCCGCCGAGCTGGGCCTGCCGGTGGACGTCGGCGACTTCTCGCTCACCGACGCCCACACGGCCGACGAGGCCTTCGTCACCGGCACGATGGGCGGGCTCACCCCGGTGGTCTCCCTCGACGGCCGGCCGATCGGGCGCGGGCCGCTGACGCAGCAGCTCTCGAAGGCGTACGCGGACCTGCAGGCGACGACAGGGACGGTCGTCGCCTGACGCCTCACCCGACCGGCTCGAACAGGGCGCTCTCGAGAATGACCGTGCCCTTGCCGTACGTCTCGTCGAGGCGCTGCTGAAGACTGCCGTCGTCGAGCAGCACACGCAGGTGGACGACACCACGAGACAGTCCGCTGCTGACGTAGTGCGGCTGATCCGCGAGCTCGTCCTGGATGTCGCCGAGCTCCT
Source organism: Actinomycetota bacterium (assembly GCA_030862715.1). The sequence goes on from JALZDD010000897.1 coordinate 8,996, forward strand.
CCTTCGACACGGTCGCGCGCGAGACGCAGAGCATCCCGCCCCAGGTCTTGCGCAGCTCCTTCTCGGCCGCGGCGGGATCACCGGTGACGCGTACGTTGAGGATGAGCTTGCGCGGGTCGTTCATCGGTTGCGCCACCCGGGTCTGGTCGAGCCACAGGTCGCTGTAGCCCGGCAACCGGTGCGCGGCGGACACGGTCGCCTCCTGGGTGTCGAACGTGGTCCGCTCAGGGTCGATCACCTTCCAGCCGCCCTCGGGCTCGGGGCACGGGCTGCTGAAGTCGACGTCCTCCCCCACCGGCGCGACCGACGCGTCGTCGGCCGGCAACGCGTCGGTCACGGCGAACGTCGTGTCATCGAGGGTGCCGGTGACCTGGAAGTCGCCCCAGCGGGTGCCTCCGGCCTCCTCGTGCTCGGGATGGTCGGCCCAGTCCCAGCCGGTCACGTCGAGCCCCTCGCACTGTGGCGGCATCGATTCCTGGATCACCCCGAGGCACAGCTGCGGCCCACCGCCGTCGTCGAGAACAGTCACGGTGCCCGTGGAGCGGACGGTGCCGCTCCCTGCGGCAGGGTCGAGCACCTGATCGTTCCCACACGCGCTCGCTGCCAGCAGGAGCAGCACCCACCCATATCGCCACATGACCTACAGACGTCCGAGGCGGGGCTCAGGTTGCACTCGACTGGCTGTCACGCCAGGCGACGAGGTCCTCCAGCGGCTTGAGGTCGTAGTCAGGGCCGTTGACTCCGTAGGTGAACAACCGGGCACCGGCGTCGTAGAGCGGCTTGGCGGCCTCAGCGCTGTCCGCAGCGGTCGAGATCTCGATCTCGTTCACGTCGCGGCCGATCGCCTCGCAGTGGCCGGCGAGCACGCCGCGCTTGCGATCCAGGGTTGCCACGTCGGAGAAGGAGTGCCAGATGTCGGCGTGCTTCGCGACGTACTTCAGGGTCTTCTTCTCCCCGCCGCCACCGATCATGACCGGGATCTTCCCCGAACCTGATCGGCCCAGCGGTGCGGGGTTGAGCTCAGACCACCTCTTCTCGATGCGCGGGAGCGCCTCGCCGAGCGCGTCGAGGCGGGAGCCGGCGGTGCCGAAGTCGTAGCCGTACTCGGTGTAGTCCCGCTCGAACCAGCCCGACCCGATCCCGAAGACCAGCCGGCCGTCGGAGATGTGGTCGACGGTGCGGGCCATGTCGGCGAGCAGCTCGGGGTTGCGGTAGGAGTTGCAGGTCACCAGGCAGCCGATCTCGGCGCGCGTGGTCTGCTCGGCCCAGGCCGCGAGCATGGTCCAGGCCTCGAAGTGCTTGCCGTCGGGCTCGCCGTAGAGCGGGTAGAAGTGGTCCCAGTTGAAGAGGATGTCGACGCCGATCTCCTCCGCGCGCCGGGCGGCATCGCGGATCTGGGCGTAGTCGGCGTGCTGGGGCTGGATCTGGACTCCGATACGGATCGTCATGTGTCCAACCCTACGGAGCACCTGGCTTCCGTCCTCGCGCGAATCACCCCTATCGTTCGGCAGGCGGCGAATCGCGCCGTGAGAGCTGAAGAGGGGTGCGAGATGCGACTCGGCTGGGATCTGCACGATGACGGCAAGAACGTACGCGAAGGTGCGATCGTCAAGCCCGGAGAGCGGTTGAGCTGGCCCCGGACCGTCGGCTTCGGCGGCCAGCACGTGGTCGCGATGTTCGGCGCCACGTTCCTGGTGCCGTTGCTGACCGGCTTCCCGCCGACCACGACGCTCTTCTTCTCCGGCCTCGGCACCCTGCTGTTCCTGCTCATCACGCGCAACCGGCTGCCCAGCTACCTCGGCTCCTCATTCGCCTTCATCGCGCCGATCGGTGCCGCGATGGGCGGTGGCGGGATGGGATCGGCGCTCTTCGGCATCCTGGTCACCGGTGCGCTGCTGGCGCTGGTCGGCGTCATCGTGATGGTCACCGGTACCGGCTGGATCGAGGCACTGATGCCGCCGGTGGTGACCGGTGCGATCGTCGCGCTGATCGGTCTCAACCTGGCCTCGGCCGCGACCAACAACGTGGTCGGCGGTGACCCGGCCAACCCCGACAACGGCGCCGTGCTGGTCGCCGCGATCACCCTGGCCACCGTGCTGGTCGTCGCGGTCACGTTCCGCGGGCTTGTCGCCCGGCTCTCGATCCTGGTCGGTGTCGTCGTGGGCTACATCGCCGCACTGATCCTGGGCCAGATCGACACCTCGGCGTTCCAGGACGCCGCCTGGTTCGGGCTCCCCGACTTCTCCACGCCGACCGTGTCCTGGTCGGTCGTGCCCATGTTCCTGCCGGTCGTGCTCGTCCTCGTCGCTGAGAACGTCGGCCACGTACGCAGCGTCGCCCACCTCGCCGGCGACGACACCATCAACCGTGAGACCGGCCGGGCCCTCTTCGCCGACGGCCTCGCCACCACCATCGCCGGTGGCTTCGGCGGCTCGGCGACCACGACGTACGGCGAGAACATCGGCGTCATGACCGCGACCCGGGTCTTCTCGACCGCCGCCTACTGGGTCGCCGGCGTCGTGGCGATCCTGCTGTCGCTGTCCCCCAAGTTCGGGGCGCTCCTGAACACGATCCCCGCCGGCGTGCTCGGCGGGATCACCGTCGCGCTCTACGGCCTGATCGGCCTGATCGGCATCCGGATCTGGCTGGACAACCGGGTCGACTTCGCCGACCCGGTCAACCAGTTCACCGCCGCCGTCGCCCTGGTCATCGGCATCGGCAACCTGACCCTGACCTTCGGCGACCTCACCTTCACCGGCATCGCGCTGGGCACCATCGCCGCGATCGTGATCTACCACGGGATGAGCGCGTTGGCGCGCCTGCGAGGCCGCTGAGCCGGCTCAGAGCTTGCTGCGATCGGTCGGCGTCGGGGAGAAGGCCGCGCTGAGCCGGAGCACCTTGGCGAACTCGGTGACCTTCTCCGCAGACAGGAAGCCATCGCCCTCACCCGAACCGATGACGACACCTCCGTTGTCGAGGCTTTCGAGGTGCTTGTCCATGCCACCCGGAAGTGCCTTCGCCCTCCCCTCGGAGAGGTAGTTCAGATATCCGAGCTTCGGCCCAGGCTTTCCGGCGGGCTGCACCTCGGCGAGAGCCTCGTTGAGCGACCTCGAGGTCACCGCGGCCCAGTCCGGGTCCCAGGCAGAGGCGACCTGACGAAGCACCGGGGCGGCGAATGGCGCGACATCGGCACCACGCCATTTCACGACGATGCTGTTACGCACCTTTGCAGACTCGGTATATCCGCCGACTATCAAGGTGATAGCCACCATGACTCGATTTCCGCGTCCCCGATAAGCCTGGCTGATTCCAAGATTCGGAGCGTCCGTGTTCTCACGAAACGCGTCGGAGATCGCCTTCAGGGCGTTATCCGGCTCTTCAAGCGGCTTTCCCGGCATCACGGGTGAGGACCACGAGATCTTCTCGCCGAAGACCCCATCCAGGCCTGCGATGAATGCGCCCAACTCCCCGGCAACCTGCTCAGGGGTCTCCTGGCGTGGTCCCCAGAATCCTCGCGCGATCAGCTCTTCATCCACGCTCATGACCGTATCACCGCTCCCTCTTCGTATCGGCCGTCACCCTCGACCGCCGCCCCGCTCGCGATCGTGACGATATGAGACTCATCCATTGCTCTTCGGCGCACTCCAGCCGTCCCATTCACTGGGCGGGTTGACGAACTCCTGGTGCCTCACCGAGATAGGCAAGTCGAAGTCCTCAAAGAGCGTCCGCGCCGCTTCCATGGCCTCTTTGTTCGAGAAGACCCACTCAACCGGAGTGTCGCCCGCCGCATCCACTTGACGCAGGGCTTGATCGAGCCATTCCTTTTCCTTGGCACCGTTGGGATATCCCCACGAGTCGATCATCTTTCCGTAACCGTGCTTTGTCTCGATCAGCTTCCCGTCGAGAACTCCGTCGAACTTGACCTCGTTGTCCATCGATCCACGAAGACAGAACTCGAGCCCGTCGTCCTTGCCGGTCACTTGGCGTTCGAACTCGGCGCCGAGCTTCTGCTGGAGAAACTTGTGGTTCCGATTGACGGGCTTCCATTCACCGGGTCCCAGCCTGCCGTCGAGGTCACGACGAGCGTCCGCCTGCTTCCGGATGTCCTCGGCGACGTCGTCAGCGTTCTTCTTGAGCGAATCCCCGACCTCGGTGAGGACCTCGCCCACCTTCTCGAAGGCCTCCTTGGCGACGTCGCCGATCTGCTTGGCCATAGCTGTCTCCTAAGAAGCGAAGAGGGGAAGGGCGGACACGTCGGCGGCGAAGGTCGCGCACAGGTCGTACTGGTCGGCGCCGCAGTCGCTGAGCGCCGTGGCGATCTGCTCCATCAGGTCGTAGCTGAGCTGGGTCGCCCCGGTCGCCTCTCCGTCGGTCACGATCGGAGCCTCTGCGATCGACATGGCGAGTTCGGTGATCGTTCCGGTCAGCGGTTCGATCACCATGCTCGCGACCTGGCCGATCACCTCGTCCATCGCGATGTCGGTGGCGATGTCGAGCGCCTTCTTCCGAGCGGCGATGATCGCTGCGTTGCCGACCACGCTGAGGCCGGCGGTGACCACCGCGGTCGCAGCTGCCGCCGCGATCTGCGCTGCGGTGATCGTCAGCTCGGCGATCACCTTGACCTTCAGCCCGACGATCGCATCGGCGAGCAGATCGATTCCGTTCGCAACCTCTGGCAGCGCGTCGAGCAACACGTCCATGTTGGCCGTACGGTTCTCTGTCCATGCCCTGATCAGCGCATTCACCGACTGTGCCTTGGCACCGTCACCGAGCTCGTTGACCCGGATCTCCAGCTCATCGAGCGTGCTGCGCAGGTCCGACTCCAGTCCGCGCAGCAGCTGCGCGGCGTCGCGGACCGCATCTTCGTCGACGTTCGGCCATTCATAGCCGAGCAGGTCGAGAACGAAGTCCAACTCCCCAGGGATGGTCATCCCCACGTCTCTGCCCTCCCAAGGTCACGTGGATGTCTCAGCAGACGTGACGGGATCGGCACACGAACCCGAGCACGGCCACCGCGACGGGAAAGGTTAGTGGAGACGTACGCGGCCGGACAGCGAATTTACGAGATGTTCCGACCGGTCAGGCAAGCGTCAGGGAAGGCGCTCCAGGAGATCGCCGATCTCGACGCGGGCGCCGGTGTAGAAGGGCACCTCCTCGCGTACATGGCGGCGGGTCTCGGAGCCACGGAGGTGACGCATCAAATCGACGATGCGGGAGAGGTCGTCGGCCTCGAAGGCCAGCATCCACTCGTAGTCACCGAGGGCGAAGGACGGGACGGTGTTGGCCCGTACGTCCGGGTAGTCGCGGGCCATCTGGCCGTGCTCGGCGAGGAGACGGCGGCGCTCCTTGTCCTCGAGGAGGTACCACTCGTAGGAGCGGATGAACGGGTAGACCGCGACGTAGTCGTGGGTGCGCTCGTCGGCGAGGAACGCGGGCAGGTGGCTCCGGTTGAACTCGGCGGGGCGGTGCAGCGCCATCTGCGACCAGACCGGCACGAGCCGGCCACCGAAGGCGGTGCGGCGCAGGCGATGGTAGGCCGACTGGAGCTTGTCGGAGGACTCCGCGTGCAGCCAGAACATCACGTCGGCGTCGGCACGCAGGCCGGCCACGTCGTAGGTGCCGCGCACCACGATGTCCTCGCCCGCGAAGGCGGCGAAGAGCTCCTCGACCTCGACCGCCTCGGCCTTGCGATCGGCGTCGCCGAGGGTCTCCTCGAGCGAGAAGACCGACCACATCGTGTAGCGGATCGTGTCGTTGAGCTCGTTGATCTTGGCTGCGTTGGACTTGATGTCGGCCTGCGGGTCGGTCATGCCCCCATTTTGCGCTACGGCCGTTCACCGATCGCCTCCGGGCTCCATCGTCCGGCCTCTAGGGTGTCGGCATGCTGCCGCTGCGTACCCGCATCTTCGCCTTCCTCCAGGAGCGCCTCGTCAAGACGCCGCTGAACGCCGAGGAGATGATCGCCCTCCGCGCCCAGCGCGAGGGGCTCCGCACCGGGCCGGTCACCGCGTTCCTCTTCGGTCGTCCCGCGGAGGTCGAGATCAAGGAGACGTACGTCGACGGGCGCCGTTTCGCGATCTACACGCCTCCTGGCGTCGGCGACGCCGCTCCGGTCGTCATCAACTTCCACGGCGGCGGCTGGTGTCTCGGGACGCCGGAGCAGAGCGCCTGGGTCTCCTCGCACGTGGCCGCGGGGACGGGGTCGATCGTGGTCGCGCCGTCCTACCGGCTGGCGCCGGAGCATCCGTTCCCGGCTGCCGTCGAGGACGCCTGGGCGACCGTGGAGTGGGCCGCGAAACACGCCGCTGACCTGGGCGGAGACCCGTCACGAATCGCGGTGATGGGTGACAGTGCCGGCGGCAACCTGGCGGCCGTGGTCTCGCTGATGGCGCGTGACGCGGGCGGGCCAGCCATCGGCGCGCAGGTGCTGATCTACCCGGCGGTCGAGATGTACGAGAAGTTCCCCTCCGAGGCGGCCAACGCCAACGGGCCGGTGCTCACCTCGACGCAGATGAGCACCTTCGGCCACCTCTACATGGGCGAGCGCTACGGGGACGAGTCCTGGCAGGCCTCTCCCCTGCGTGC
>JALZDD010000910.1 GCA_030862715.1 Actinomycetota bacterium
CTACGCGGGTCTCGAGGCGGGCGAGGCTGGCGCCTAGGCAGAAGTGGGCGCCGGCGGAGAAGGAGAGGTGCTGGTCGGCGTTGGGGCGGGTGATGTCGTACGTGTCGGGGTCCTCGAACACCGACGGGTCGCGGTTGGCGCCGCCGAGGACGACGGCGACAGCGGTGCCTTTGGCGACGTCCACGCCTGCCACGCTCGTGGCGGCGTAGGCCTCGCGGACGGTGGCCATGACGGGCGGGTCCCAGCGCAGGGTCTCCTCGATGACGCCGTCGATCAGGGACGGATCGTCGAGGAGAAGCGCGCGTTGGACAGGGTGGGCATCCAAGGCGGCCACCGCGTTGCCGAGCAGGTTGACGGTGGTCTCGAAGCCAGCGGCCAGGAGCAGGAGACCGAGGGCGTGGAGCTCGATGTCGTCGAGGTCGCCCGCGATCGCCAGCGCGCTGAGGAGGTCGTCGCCGGGGTCGGAGCGGAGGCGGCGTACGTGGTCCTCGAACCAGTGGTGCAGGGATCTCATCGCGCTCTCGACCTGGGTGTAGTCGCGCCAGGAGAGGCCGGGATCGAGGATGGCGGCGGCCTGGTCGCCCCAGCGGAGGATGTCGGCACGATCCGCGGCAGGCACCCCCAACAGCTCGGCGATGACGGCGATCGGGAGTTTCGCGGCGTACTCCTCGATGAGGTCGACCGGCCCCTCGCGCGGGTCGATCTCGTCGAGCAGGTCGCCGGCGACCACGGTGACCATCTCGGCCATCGAGCTGATCCGGCGGGCGGTGAACGCCTTCGAGACGTGCTTGCGGTAGCGGGTGTGCAGCGGTGGGTCGACGGCGAGCATCGACGGGGGGTCGACCGGGCCCAGGGCGTCGCGCGCGCTCACCTTGCCGAGCAGCCACCGCAGCGGGGCGGGCAGCTCGCCCTGGCCGTCGCCGACGCCGAAGTCGCTGCTGCGCAGGATCTCGTTGGCGGCGGCGTACGACACCGTGCCGGCCATGAACGGGGTGATGTGGATCGGCCCGCGCGCTCGCAGGCGGCCGTAGTCCGGTACGTCACGCGACCACATCAGCTCGGCGAGCGGGTCGCCGCGCCCCGACGCGAGGCTCAGCACCGCTCGGTTGATGCCCTGGGAGAGAGCCCAGCGGGCGTACGACCTCGACCGATCGATCGCTGACAGCTCAGGCCGAGGCATCGGCCAGCTCTTCCCTGAACTCGTGAGTGCCGATCCGGCCCATCAGCGGGGCCAGGTCGGCCAGCAGATCGGCGAAGGTCGCCTCGTACTCCTCCTGCGACAGTGTCGGGTCGAGCTGTGCCTGGAACCGGATCCGCCACCGATGCCGCAGGGCATGAGCAAGACGCTCTGGGGTGCCGAAGGCCTCGGCATAGGCCGCTGACCACGGCAGCCGGCGCGCGAAGCCGGATCGCAACTCCGCCTCCGCCTCGTTCAGCAACCGGTAGCGCTCATGGGTCTGCGTCCACGTCATGGTCCTCACCGTCTCCGTTGTCGTCGGGATGGTTCGACGCTACGGATCGGCGACGCCTCAGCGCATCGGCCGCTGGCAGGCACCTGCATTCCTACCGTGGTAGGAGAGCGGCCGCCTGCCGTGGTCGGATGCGACGCGGCTCCTGCGTTTCTAGACTGAACGGCATGAGTGTCCAGGACTCGGCTCGCGATGTGCGTGACTTCCTGGAACGGCGCTGCCGCAGCAAGAACCTCGACATCCCCTGGTGGGCGCCGCTGCTGTCGGCCTTCGGGCTCGTCGCGATGGTCACCGTGGCGGTGCTTCAGCGCGAGGCCACCGGCGACATGGTCGTCGCGGGCCTGGTCATCGTCGTCCCGTCGCTGAGCATCTTCTTCATCCCGAACACCGGCGAGTGGCTCAAGAACCACATGTGGGCCGTCGACCTCGTGCCGACCCTGGCCGGGTCGGCCTGGCTGATGTCACAGCCCGCCTCCGCGTTCTGGCCGCAGCATGACTTCGCGCCCGCGGTGCTGGTCCCGCTGACTCTCGAGATGGTCGTCCGGGAAGGCTTCCGGACCGGGACCCTCTATGCGATCGCCTCGGCCGTGGTGATGGGGGTCTTCGCCTCGGACACGCCCAGCGGGATCGGGGTCCACTTCCTGCTGCTCTCCGTCGGCTGGATCCTCGGCCTGCTGATGCTCGCCCAGATGCGGGCGCTGCGGGCCGAACGGCAGGCGCGGTCGCAGGAGCATGCCCGCGCGACCGAGGCCGAGCGCATCCGGATCGCCCGCGAGATCCACGATCTGGTCGGGCACTCGCTGTCGATCACCCTGCTCCACCTGACCGCGGCGCGGCGCTCCGTCGCCGAGGGCGACGAGCCGGACGAGGCGGTGTCCGCGCTCACCGAGGCGGAGGCCGTCGGGCGCCGTGCGATGGCCGAGATCCGGCGTACGATCGGCGCGCTGTCCACCACCGGCGCTGGCACGGCGCCGCTCCCCGGCGCCGCGGATGTGGTCCGACTCGTGGAGGAGGGCCGCAGCGCGGGGCAGGCGATCACGTTCTCGTCCTCCGGCGACCTCTCCCGTATCGATGCCGGGGTCGGGCTGGGCATCTACCGGATCCTGCAGGAGTCGCTCGCCAACGCCATCCGGCACGCTCCCGGCGCGCCGGTGTCGGTCTCGTTGGCGGTCGCCGACGGCGTACGTCTCTCTGTGCAGAACCCGCTCGTCGGCACCCGGCGCGGGGTCGGCGAGGGGTCCGGGCTGGCCGGCATGGCCGCCCGCGCCGAGCAGCTCCGCGGCCGGTTGTCGGCGGGGGCCGAGGAGTCGATGTGGAAGGTTGACCTGGTGATCCCATCGCACTGTCTCGTACGTAAGGCCCTCGCATGACGCCGGTCAACGGTTCCGCGCCGATCCGGGTGATCGTGGTCGACGACCAAGAGCTCGTACGCAGCGGCCTGCGCCGCATCCTGCGACGGCGCGACGGGCTGGAGATCGTTGCCGAGTGCGGCGACGGCTCGGAGGTGGTCGCGGCCCTCGAGGCCAACCCGGCCGACGTCGTGGTCATGGATCTTCGGATGCGGCAGGTCGATGGGATCACCGCCACCGGCCTGGTGCGGGCGCTGCCGTCGGCGCCGCCGGTGCTTGTACTGACCACGTTCGACGAGGACGAGCTCGTCTCCGGCGCCCTCCGCGCCGGGGCCGCCGGCTTCATCCTCAAGGACTCGCCCGCCGAGGAGCTGGTCATGGCCGTACGCTCCGTCGCACTCGGCGACGCCTGGCTCGACCCCGCCATCACCGGCCGCGTCCTGGCCACTTACCGCTCCGCGGTCGCACCGGCGTCGAGCGCCGTCGAGGTCTCCGAGCTCACCGACCGCGAACTCGAGGTCCTCCGCGGCCTCGCCTCCGGCTGGACCAACTCCGAGATCGCCGAGCGGCTCGTCATCTCCGAACTCACCGTCAAGTCCCACATCGGCCGCATCTTCGCCAAGCTCGACCTCCGCGACCGCGCCGCCGCCATCGTCTTCGCGTACGACCACGGCATCGTCCGGCCGGCGACCTGAGGGGCCCTACGTCGTCGTCGCCAGCACCAGCGGACTCACCGAGCCGGCGCCGGCGTCGAGGAGGGATCGGGCGGCGAGGGTGACGGTCCAGCCGGTGGCGATGCGGTCGTCGATGAGGAGTACGTCCGCACCGGGCGGGACATCGGCGTGGAGTGAGAAGCGGCGGCCGATGGCGGCGACGCGCTGGGCAGAGTTGGAGGCACCCTGGCCGGGAGCGACGTCGGGGTCGACGATGGCCCACAAGCCGAGGACGGGGACGCGGAGATAGCGCGAGAGGCCTTCGGCGAAGTCGCGAGTCAGGGTGGGGCGGGTGGACGACTCGACGTAGACGATGCCGCCGACGCGAGGACGCCAGTCGCCCAGGACCTCGACGACCGCCTTCACCAGCGGCACCGGGACCGGGCCGTCCTGCGCGGGTTCGCGGAAGAGGTCGCGCAGCGCCTGGCCGTAGCCGAGGTCGGTCAGCCGCGCGACCGCGCGTCCCTCGAGTGGGCCGTCCTTGATCTTGCCCTTGAGCGAGATGCCGAGCCGGTCGAGGCCGGTGGGCCACATCTTCTTCGGCTCCACGACCACCCCGGGACGCGACAGCCGGGCCGAGGCCTCCTCGACCGCTCCCTCGGACACCGATGACGTCACCGCGAAGCCACCGCAGTTGTCGCACCGACCACAGTCGACGGCACCCGGATCGTCGAGCTGCTCGCGCAGGTACCGCATCCGGCACTGGTCGGTCGAGATGTAGGCGAGCATCGCGTCCTGCTCGCGGCGACGGGCCTCGGCGACCCGCGCATACCGCTCCGCGTCGTAGTCCCACGGGACACCGGTCGCCTCCCAGCCACCGCCGACCCGGCGGGCGGCGCCGTCGACGTCGAGCACCTTGAGCATCTGCTCCAGGCGTGACCGCGACAGGTCGACGTACGTCTCCAACGCCTGTGTCGACAGCGCCCGGCCCGCCTCCGACAGGACCCCGAGGGTCTGGCGCACCTGCTCCTCACGAGGGAACGCCAACGAGGCGAAGTAGGCCCAGATGTCGCGGTCCTCGATGCCCGGGAGCAAGACGACGGAGGCGTCCGACGTGCCACGCCCGGCACGGCCGACCTGCTGGTAGTAGGAGACAGGCGAGGAGGGCGCGCCCATGTTGACCACGAACCCGAGGGTTGCGTCGAAGCCCATCCCGAGCGCCGACGTCGCCACCAGCGCCTTGATCTTGCCAGCGGCCAGCGACTCCTCCAGCTCGGCCCGCTCGGCCGCCTCCGTGCGTCCGGAGTAGGCGGCCACGTCATGACCGCGCGAGCGCAGATAGTCGGCGATCTCCTCGGTGGCGGCCACGGTGAGGCAGTAGACGATGCCCGACCCGGGCTGTTCGGAGAGGTGGTCGGAGAGCCAGGCCAGCCGCTGCTCGGGGGTCTTCAGATTGACCACCCCGAGCCGCAGCGACTCCCGGTCCAGCGAACCGCGCAGCACCAGGACGCCCTCGCCCATCTGCTCGGCGACATCCGAGGTCACCCGAGAGTTGGCGGTCGCGGTCGTCGCGAGCACCGGGATGCCGTCGGGAAGGTCGGCCAGCAGCGTACGGATCC
>JALZDD010000134.1 GCA_030862715.1 Actinomycetota bacterium
CGTCACGCCAGTGCCCTGACGAAGCTCATGGACGAGCGCCAGGACCTGCGCGGTGTTCACGTGTTCGCCGACTTCGTCGACGACTCGGTGCGCTGGTCTGCATGACCAGCAGCTAAATGGGGGGATCACCGATCCCGTTGCGCAAGGCCCGGCCGACGACGGCCGGGCCTTCGCTTGTCTTCAGGGCTGCGGCTAGGAGCTGCGGTGGACGATCCGGCCGCCGACCGTGGTCAGCACGACCCCGCCATGGGCGATCGCGGCGAGATCCCCGACCGAGGCCCGGAGCGGATCGATGTCGAGCACGGCCAGGTCGCCGCGAGATCCGGGAGAGACCGTGGGCTGACCGTCGACCGAGGCGGCCAACGCCTCCTGGACGGTGAGTGCCTGTTCCGGATGCCACGGTTCCTTGCCGTCACGCGAGCGACCGACCGCGGCGGCGATGGCCAGCCACGGGTCGAGCGGCGCGACCGGAGCATCCGACCCGAGCGCCACCCGCACGCCCTCGTCGAGCATCCAGCGGGTCGCGAAGCAGCGGTCCTCCCGCCCCGGCCAGACGTCCTCGGTCATCTCGCGGTCGTCGAGGATGTGCGCCGGCTGCACGGATGCGGTGATCCCGAGTCGAGCCATCAGCGGCAGGTCCTCGCGACGTACGAGCTGGGCGTGCTCGATGCTCCCGCGCGCACCCGTCATCGCGTACGCCGCCAGCGCCTCCGACACCGCCCGGTCGCCGATCGCGTGCGTGGCCACCTGGAGGCCGGCCGCGTGTGCCTTCCCCAGGAGCCCGTGCAGCTCGTCCGGTGACTGGTTCGGGGCTCCGCAGCTGTCCGGGTCGTCGGCGTAAGGGTCGCAGCACCACGCCGTCCGCGTGCCCAGCGAGCCGTCGCTGATGATCTTCAGCGGCCCCATCGTCAGCCGATCCTCGCCCGGCAGCAGCCGGTCCCCCGTACGCAGCCCCTCGGCGATCGCCTCGTCGAGCTGGTCGGCATAGGTCGCGACCCGGATGCGGACCAGGTCGCAGCCGGCCGCCCATCGCGAGCGCCAGTCGTCGAGCCGGATGCCGACCTCGAAGTCGGTCATCCCGACCACCCCGAGCGCGGCGGTCCGGGCCAGCATACGGCGGTAGGCCGCTGGCGTGCTCCCGTTGGACTCGAAGAGCTCCGCGACCCGCGGATACGTCTCGTACCACTCGGTCTCCTGCACCATGTCCTCGCGGCGCGGCAGGTCCACGGCGTCGAGCGCGGCGGTGTTCAGCCAGGCATGGTGGAAGTCGTGGTTGACCAGGATCGCGGGGATGCCGCCGGTGACCGAGTCGAGCTCGGAGACGGTGCCCCAGCGGTCCCAGGTGCCGGCGGAGTGGCCCATCCCGACGATCGCCTCACCCGGCTCACTCTGCCCATCGAGGGCGCGTGCGGCCGCGGCGACCCGCGCCAGCGCCTCGGCGGGCGAACGGGTGCCGTGCAGGTCCAGCCGGCTGGCCCGCAGCGTCCACTGGCCGAGATGGGTGTGGGCGTCCCACAGACCCGGCACGAGCCAGCGACCACCAGCGTCGTACGCCTCGACTCCCTCAGGTCGGGAGAGGCCTTCTCCGACCGCCGACACGACACCGTCGGCGACGAGGACGTCAACCACCCCGGCGGGCGCGTTCGCCCGAGGTGAGAGCGGAACGATGCGTACGTTCCGGAGGAGAAGGTCGGGCATGAGCAGACGATAAGGATTCTGCCCAGGCCCGAGCCAATCAGAGGGCCACCAGGCTCAGCGGCGCTTGAAGATTCCCCTGACGAGCTCCCTGGCGGCGGTGCGCGCGGCCTGCTTGAAGGCGGTCGACTTCACCACCGTCTCGATCATCGAGTCGTCGTCGTCCCGCGACCGGGATCGCGATCCCGAGGACTTCTTCGGGGCGGTCTTCTTGGCCGCCTTCTCCTCCGCCTCGGCCGTGCGGGCGGCCTCTGCCGCGTCCGTCTTCGCCTCGAGCTGGTCGACGGCGGACTCGACCTCTATGGCCGCGGTGTACTTCGCCGCCAGCGTCGACGCCGCCACAGCAGCCTCCATCGCGGCGGCCTCCGCCGGGCCCATCAGCGACTCGGGTGCGCGCAGCCGGGTCCAAGCGACCGGTGTCGGCGCGCCGCGCTCGTTCATGACGGTCACGATCGCCTCGCCGATCCCGAGAGTCTGGATGACCGCGCCGAGGTCGTCGTAGGAGGAGGTCGGGTAGGTGTTGACGCTGGCCTTCAGAGCCTTGGCGTCGTTGGGCGTGGCGACCCGCAGCTGGTGCTGGATGCGCGAGCCGAGCTGACCGAGCACGTCGTCGGGGACATCGGTCGGCTTCTGGGTGACGAAGTAGACCCCGACGCCCTTGGAGCGGATCAGCCGGACCGTGTTGGTGATCTGGTCGAGGAACGCGTCGGAGGCGTCGTTGAAGAGCAGGTGCGCCTCGTCGAAGAAGAAGACCAGCTTGGGCTTGTCGACGTCGCCGACCTCGGGCAGTGCCCGGAAGAGCTCGGCGAGCAGCCACATCAGGAAGGTCGAGAAGATCGCCGGCCGGTCCTGCAGGTTGGGCAGCTCGAGCAGCGAGATGATCCCGGCGTCCCCGTCGTTGCGTACGAAATCCGTGACGGCGAAGGCCGGCTCACCGAAGAACTCGTCCGCGCCCTGGTCGGCGAAGGCGATGAGCGTACGCAGGATCACCCCTGTCGTCGCGGACGAGAGGCCGCCCAGGCCCTTGAGATCGGCCTTGCCCTCGTCGGAGACCAGCCACTGCAGAACCGCCCGCAGGTCATCGAGCCCGACCAGCTTCAGGCCGGCCTTCTCGGCGTAGTGGAAGACGAGACCGAGCGAGGACTCCTGGGTCTCGTTGAGGTCCAGGACCTTGGAGAGGAGGGTCGGGCCGAAGGCGTCGACCGTGACCCGGACCGGGATGCCGGTGCCCTCGCCGCCGAGCGCGAAGTATTCGACCGGAAACCCGCGCGCCTGCCAGGTCTGGCCGACGGAGGCCGCCCGTGCGGTCAGCTTCTCGCTCGACTCGCCCGGCGCGGACAGACCGGAGAGGTCGCCCTTGATGTCGGCTGCGAACACCGGGACCCCGGCTGCGGAGAGCTGCTCGGCCAGCAGCTGCAGGGTCTTCGTCTTGCCCGTGCCGGTCGCGCCTGCGACCAGTCCATGCCGGTTCAACATCCCCAAAGGAATGCGAATCGGCGTCTCCAACAACGTCTCAGCGTCCGCCATCAGGCCCCCGAGCTCGAGGGCGGAACCCTCGAATTGGTAGCCGGGTCCGACCGCTTCTGAGAGAGCAGCAGCATCCGTCATGACCAGGACTCTATGTTGGGATTTGGTCAGGGGGCGATACAGTCACGAGGGTGATCTTCAAGCGTGTCGGCGATTCTCGCCCCTACCCTGACCATGGTCTGACGACCAAGGGGTGGGCCGCGCTGCCTCCTCGAACGGTCCGTCTCGACGAGCTGGTGACCACGAAGGACACCCTTCAGCTGGTGGCTCTGCTCAACGAGGACTCGACGTTCTTCGGCGACCTCTTCGCCCATGTCGTGGAGTGGAACGGCGAGCTCTACCTCGAGGACGGGCTCCACCGGGCGCTCCGCGCGGCGCTCCAGCAGCGCAACGTGCTGCACGCCCGCGTGCACAGCCTCGGTTAGGGGGTGCCGAGCGGTTAGGCTCGGCGTCATGCTCGATTCGGCCCTCACGGGACTTCGTACGTTCATCATCCTCGCCGTCCTCGCGGCAGCGGTCGCTCTGGCCGGTGCCTGGGGATGGAAGGCGATGACCGCACCCTTCCCGCAGAAGGTCGAGGTCGGGCCGTGCGTGGACGCGCCGGTCAAGAAGGGCTCCGAGGTCTACCCGTCGCAGGTGGTCGTGACCGTGCTCAACGCGAGCACGCGCGCCGGGCTCGCCACCCGGGCGATGACCGACCTCGTCGACGCGGGCTTCGTCAAGGGGTCCACCGGCAACGCGCCCAGCGGCACCAAGCTGAAGACCGTCGAGGTGTGGACCCCCGACAAGAACGCTCCCTCCGCCGCGCTCGTCGCGAGCTGGCTCGGCGACGCGAAGATCGTCGAGAAGAAGTCCGACATCCCGGGCATCGTGGTCGTCACCGGCGAGAACTTCCCCGAGGTCACCGGCGGTGACAAGACCGTCACCGCCAAGGCCGACGGCACGATCTGCAGCCCTCCGGTCGAGTAGGCCTCAGCGCAGCCAGCCCGCGAGCCGTCCCTTCCGGCTGACCATCTCGAGGCGCCGTTCCGCGAGCTCACGCTGGTGGCGGGGTACGACGACCAGGACGACGTCGCGGGCGCGAAGGACCGTGGTGTCCTCCGGAACCAGGGTCCGTCCGTCGCGGATCAGCAGCGACACCGATGACCCCGTGGGCAGCCGGAGCTCGCTGACCTCGACGCCATGCAGGCGCGACTCGGGCGGGATGCGGAGCTGGATCAGGTCTGCCGCGATCTGCTCCAGCGGCGCGACGTCGAGGTCGAGCGAGCGCGGGTCGTTGGGGCGAGCGACCTCTAGGACCCGGGCGACCCACGGCAGCGTCGGGCCGGTCAGCAGCGTGTAGACGACGACCATCACGAAGACCAGGTCGAAGAGCTGCTCGGCGCCGTCGACCCCCTCGGCCAGAGGGATGGTGGTGAGGACGACCGGCACCGCGCCACGCAACCCTGCCCAGGAGACGAAGACGGTCTCGCGCCACGACATCCGGGAGACCACCGTGCTGACCAGCACGGATGCGGGCCGGGCGATGAAGGTCAGGATCAGGCCGGCGGCAAGGGCGAGGCCGATCGTCTGGAGGTCGATACGCCCCGGGGAGAGCAGCAGCCCGAGCATCACGAAGAGCCCGATCTGAGCCAGCCAGGCGACACCCTCGGCGAAGGACCTGGTGGCGCCGCGGTGGGGCAGCTCGGAGTTGCCGAGCATGAGTGCAGCGACGTAGATCGCGGCGAACCCGGACCCGTGCAGCCACGCCGCCCCGCCGTAGGCCAGGAAGGCCAGCGTCATCACCGCGAGCGGATAGAGACCGGCCGACGGCAGCGCCGCCCGGCGCATCAGCCAGGCACCTCCGTAGCCGACGAGCAGGCCGACGACGATGCCCAGCAGCAGCTCGCCGACCACGATCCCGGCCACGACGACCGGATGGTGCTCAGCGATCGCACCACTCGCGATCAACGTCACGATCACCACGGTCGGGGCGTCGTTGAGCCCGGACTCCGACTCGAGGACACCGGTCAGCCTCTTGGGCAACGGCACCACCCGCAGCACCGAGAACACCGCGGCCGCATCGGTCGGCGAGGTCACCGCCCCCAGCAGGAACGCCAGCTGCCACGAAAGCCCGAGCAGGTAGTGCGCACCCACCGCGACGATCCCGATCGAGACCACGACCCCGACGGTGGCCAGCGTCAGCCCGAGACCGAAGGCGGGACGTACGTCCTTCCACGACGTCGTCAGACCACCTTCGGCCAGGATCAGCGCCAACGCCCCGAAGCCGACCGCGTGCGCGAGCTGGGCGTCGTCGAACCGGATCCCGAGCACCGACTCACCGAGCAGGACGCCCATCAGCAGGTAGATCAGCAGCGACGGGAGCCCGGCCTTCGTCGACATCCGCACCGCGAGGATCGCCAGGAGCGTGACCAGGGAGCCGATCAGCACGAACAGGTCGAACTGATGGACGTCGAAACTCATGTTCGCCGGGCCCCCCTCCGACCTCTGGATCTGCATCCTAATGTTTGCCCCTATGGACCGCCTGACTGTCGCCCAACGCGCGAACGTGCCTCCTTTTCACGTGATGGACATGCTCGAGCGCGCGGCGCAGCGGCAGCGGACGTACGCCGATCTCATCTCGCTCACCTCGGGGCAGCCGTCGACAGGGGCACCGCAGGCGGTCAGTGCGGAGGCGGTGCGGCTGCTGCAGAGCGGTGACCCGCTGGGCTATACGCCGGCGACCGGGATCCTGGAGCTGCGCCAGGCGATCGCGGGGCATCATCGGGCGTGGCACGGGATCGACGTCTCCCCCGACGACGTCGTGGTGACCACGGGCGCGAGCGGCGGCTTCCTGGCGACGTTCCTGGCGGCGTTCGACACCGGCGACCGGGTGGCGATGGCCCGGCCGTCCTATCCCTGCTACCGCAACGTGCTCGCGGCCCTCGGGTGCGAGGTCGTCGAGATCCCGACCGGTGCGGCCGAGCGTTTCCAGCCGACCGTGGAGCAGGTGCGAGAGCTGCACGAGCGCGTCGGCCTCAAGGGGCTCGTGGTGGCCAGTCCGGCCAACCCGACCGGCACGATGCTGCTGCCCGAGGAGCTGGCCGCACTCGCTCGCTACTGCGAGGAGGCTGGGATCCAGCTGATCTCGGACGAGATCTACCACGGGCTGACCTACGGTGGGGACGGCAGCCGCGGTCGTAGCGCCTGGGAGACCTCGCGCGACGCCGTCGTGTTCGGCTCGTTCTCCAAGTACTTCTCGATGACCGGGTGGCGCATCGGCTGGCTGCTCGCGCCCGCCCACCTGCGACGCGCGATCGACGTCCTGGTCGGCAACTTCACCATCTGCCCGCCGACGCTCGCCCAGCATGCCGCGGTGGCGGCGTTCACCCCGGACGCGTACGCCGAGCTCGACAGTCACGTGACCCGCTACGCGACCAACCGCGGGGTGCTCCTCGACGGCCTCCGCTCCCTCGGCGTCACCGAGATGGCCCCTGCCGACGGCGCGTTCTACGTCTACGCCGACGTCAGCCGCTGGACCGACGACACCATGGCCTGGTGCCACCAGATCCTCGACCGTACGGGCGTCGCGATGGCTCCCGGGATCGACTTCGACCCGGTCGACGGACACCGCTTCGTACGTCTCTCATTCGCCGGCTCCGCCGCCGAGATCGAGCAGGGCCTCGACCGCCTCGCCACCGTCCTGCGATAGGGCGTCCCGGGCGAATTTGAGAAAGTTCACGATTTTACGTTTAGAAACCGTTCCTGCGGGGTAGGACCATCTCAGAGACCTGTCCGAGGAGGGATATGTACGGCGACAGCGACGTGATCCGCCGTCGGGTGAGCCGTCTGCGAGAGCAGGCGGACGACATCCGCGCGAGTGCCGACAAGCTGGTGGTGCAGGCCGAGGCGGTGCCGTGGCACGGTCGGGCTGCCGAGTCCCTCCGTGGGCGGATGAAGGAGCGAGCGACCGCGCTGCGGAGCTCGGCCGAGAAGCATGATCGCGCGGCCGACGCCCTGGCCAAGCACCTCAAGCAGGTCGACCTGTTCAAGGAGCAGATCGCCGAGGCCGAGGCTCGCGCCGAGGTGCTGACCACCGACGGCAAGCTTGACGGATTCGAGGCCCCTGAGCCGGGCCACAAGGACTGGCTGGAGGTCACCTTCCGATGACCACGATCGATCTGGGCCCCGCTCCGGCGGCGCCGACCGAGCCGTGGGCAGGGGTGCCCCGGCGGGTCGGCCTGACCCTCCCCGAGCTCACCCACGCCTGCGAGACCATCGGGGCTCCGCTCCCGTTCGAGGTCGCGACGCACCGTGACGATGGGCTCGACGCCCGGTTGGGGCGGACCCGCTCGGCAGCCGAGGCCGAGGCCCTGGCCCGCGCCGTCGCCGGCTTCGGCGAGGGCAGCACCTCGTTGCAGCGCCGCGACCTGATCGACACCGACGGGACCCTCGACGCCGGGATCGCCGGCGCGCTGGGGCTCCTGGCGACCCCGGATGTGGTCATCGACCTCGATGTCGTCGTCGACGGCCTCCGCGGCCGTGCCTGGCACCGGCAGAAGGGTGAGGCAGCCGCCTCGCTCGCCACCGTGGACGGGCTCGTCTTCGAACTGTCCTGGTATCCCTCGGCGGCATGGGCGGCCGAGCTCGGCCGCACCGCGACGCTGCCGGGTGACACCGCCCGGCTGACCTCGGCGGTGCCCGATCAGCTCGAGGTCCCGTTCGCGACCGCTGACGCCGTCTTCGAGGCGCTGCGCACCGGACGCGGCGACCTGGTGCCGTTGCTGACCGAGGGCGACGTGGTGGTCTCGAGGGCCCTCGAGGCGCTGTCCACCGAGGCCCACGGGCGGCTGCGTGCCATCGTCGCAACCACCGCCGACCCGGAGAACCCGCTGATCGGGACGGTCTCCTGGACGCTGGTCAACGACGGCTGGCGTTCGATGCGTACGGTGTCGCTCGATGGAGAGCTGACACTGCTGATCACCAGCGTGGAGCCGTCCGAGCTCGCCGCAGACCTTGCCCCTGTTCTTGCGGAGGTGGCCCGATGAGC
>JALZDD010000921.1 GCA_030862715.1 Actinomycetota bacterium
CCACTGGCTCTCGTGTGGCGGTTCGGCCGGGCCAACTCCCACAGCCGAGCACAGATTCCACACGAGGAGAGACAAGAGTGCCGACAATGATCGCGACCGACCTGGAGAGCTTCTACGGCAGCCGCTACGACGAGAGCCTCCGGTTGACCTCAAGCGTCAAGGGTCAGCTGGAGCTGGCCAGGGTTCGCGAGCTGGTGACCCGGCACATGCCAGTGGCAGCCGCCAGGGTCGCAGACATCGGCGGTGCCACAGGCGTACATGCCGCGTGGCTAAGGGCTGACGGTCACGAGGTCGACCTCATCGACCCCATCCCGCGCCACATCGAGACCGCCCAAGCCTCAGGACTCCGGGCACGCCTGGGTGATGCCCGGGATCTGCCCTGGGAGGAGAACGAGTTCGATGCCGCCCTCATGGCCGGGCCGCTCTACCACTTGACCGACACCGATGACCGCCGCGTTGCTCTCCAAGAGGCTGCCCGGGTGGTCCGGCCCGGCGGCCTGGTCGCCGCAGTGGCGTTCAACCGTCACGCCAACCTGCTCGGCGCCACCTTGGCGAACCAGCTCCTTGCGCGTCGGCCGATCATCGACGACATCGAGGCCACCGGCACCAGCGACCGCCACGACCGCGTCTCGGCCGCCACCTACTATCACACCATCCCCGAGCTGACCGACGAGATGACGAGCGCTGGCCTCACCAACATCGCGGTCCTGGGCCTGACCGGCCCCGGTGGCTGGCTCGGCATCGTGATCGACGCTCACTTCCCCGACCCCGCCGACTGGCCGCCCACCTTCACCAGCCAAGGCCCCCTGCAGACCGCACTCGCTGGTGCACGCGCTGCCGACGCGCATACTGAGTTGGTGCCGGCCTCGCTGTGGCTTGCGGTCGGAACGGTGAGGTCGTGATCCGGAGCCCAAAGCGGTTGGCTGGCATCGCCGCCGAGTACGTCGCCCACGGCTGGCCGGTCGCCCGGCTTGCCGCACCGCGGAAAGGCCGATGTCAGTATGGCGGGAGCTGCACCGTGGCGCACCTGCTCGATGGCGAACCGGTCACGACAGTCAGTGAAGCCGACCAGGACTGGGGCGACTACGAGATCGCCTTCCTCACTCGCGAGTTCGAGGTCCTGGATCTTCCCGCCTACCCCGGCGTCGCACTGAACGGCGCACTCATGAACCGGTGCCCCACCGCGGTCGCGAGACCAGGTAGAAGGTTCGACACCCTCCTGGAACCGGGGCCAGTCCGCTGGCACTTCTATCTGAGCTCTGGCTCGGTCGACGCGAAGAAGGTGGCTCGGCTCGGCGGAACCCTGCACCATGGCGCAGACGACTGGATCGCCGCGCCTCCCTCGTGGACCCGGTCGACAGGCCGAGTGAGGTGGAACGTCCACCCGATGCAAAACCAGTGGCGAACCCACCGGCACACCAGCATCGTCGACACGCTCGGGATCACCTGAGTCACCATCGCCTGGGCCGAATGCTGGTCGAGTGTCCAGCCCCTCAATGCGACCCGCCTACTCCCAGTAACCAGAACTCAGGACGTGAGCGGCGACGTCCCGATTATCAATTGTCGACGGCTCGCCGTATGACAAATCGTCCTCCGCGAAGTGGAGTGCCCGGGCAACGACGTAACCGCGCCAACCGGCGTCCTTGACCTCGAACGTGTACCGACCACCAGCGTCAGGACCCTTCCCTTCAGCCAGGTCAATCGAGAGTTCCTTCATCTGACTTCGAACCTGCAGCTCCGCAACGCCTCGGAACATCAGATCCACGCGCGTTGAATTCTCACCTGTCCGATTGCTCCGCAGCAGCAGGACACTGTGGCTGACGTCGTAGGACCACACCTGGAAAGTCCTGCCAAGGCGTAGTGGCAGCTGAATCTTCGGCATCTCGATAGATCCCTTCTCACCCGAACGGGTTCGGCTGCATTCGGCCGCCGACGTAAAAGTCAACGTGTTGCAGCGCATCGTTCTGACTCAGGTACGCCAACTCCAGGTCGCTCCACCCCATCTGACGCGAGTCTCTCGAGAGCGCATTCCCGACGGAAGACGCTATTGCCGCCCCGAACGCGTTGCGCATCAGCGCTCTTCGTCCAGTCGAACGATCAGGTAGCTCAGTGAATCAGCCACAACCGGCCACCGCCCGTCGACCCGCATGAAACGAACGCATGGTGTCGCAGTACGGAAGTCCAACGCAAACGGGCGATCGTAGCCGAGCTCTCCAATCAAGACCGATGACTCAGGGTCTATTCCGTCCGGCTCGATCCCAAACCAGGTTGGATCGTCCTCCTGATGCCAGTCCTCAGTCTCCCTCACGACCTCATCGAACGTGTAGAACCGCCACGACCGGTCCGGCGCCTCTCCGAAGATCGACTCGACCACGGTCGGCGCAACGCGCGCATACTCGCAGTGCGCAGTCCACCGCGGCTTGTTCACGAGGCCCTCCCAGTCATCGGGAAGGGCAAGGCCGATCCGATCAGCCATCATTGCCTCCAAACGTTGCGACCGGTCAGGCTCGGCACCTTTTCCAGGATGCCCGGCCTGAGATCAGCAGGAACATACGGATCGCCCATGCGGCTGTTATCCCTGATCGTTCACGCCGCCTCGGCAGGAGCGTCAGGGTTAGGGGTACGGCACTGGTGTAAGGTTCCGGCCCTCACTTAGCCACCAGAGAGACTCCTTTCCAAAATATATGTTCATTGCCCAAGTGAAAGGATCTTCGTGAGTCAGCAACAATAGGCCATCATCGTCGTAGAATCCCTGCTCTCGCCACGAAAACTCGCGATTGATTCTCCCGTAGGCTTCATCTGAAGGCATATCGAATAGTTGGATCATCTCGCGAAATATTTCCTCGATGGCAGCGATCGCCTCGCCAGTTCCCTTGATTTCAAGTTTCGTCACTGGATGCCTCCGTACAGAGGACCGATTGCTATTGGCGAGTGGAACGACGTTTGAGAGGCCGCCAGCGCGAGCAGAAGCGACAGCGCGAGGCGGGTCGCAAAGATCACCCGTCGCTCCCCTCACGATTACCGATTGGGGACTTCCGAATCTCGTCGCAGATCTGTCGACGATCGGTGTAGGGGCTTCCCATCAACGGCGAATACAGCGCGAGCACCTCAAGGATGTCATCAAACTCCTCCTGATAGGGGTGATAGGTTTGGAGAGCTGCGTCAAGGGCGGCGGCAGCCTGCGTGGAGTCGTCGCCTTCAAGAATCCGACGAGCGGCGGCATTGACCTCGCGTGCGAATGTCATCGGACCATCACCGTCACGATGTGGATCGGCCCAGTTTCGCGGATGGCAATCCATTCCTTGCCCCTGATACACCCGGATCGTGCGGTTGGTTCGCATCTTCGTTTGAAACCACGGTCTGCGCTGCGTCACATCCTCGCAGCAAACGTCCAACAGATCCGGTCCTGTGGAGTGATCACTGGCTCATCACGAATCTCGTGCCGCCACCTAAGCCTGACCTCGTCTCCAACAAGCAATCCCAAGGCGCCGACGATGTCGTCCAAGTCCTCCGTCGCCTCCGCGGTCAGTTCACGCAGTTGACACCAGACGGTCACCTCGTACCGGTCGACCACTACGCCCAGCGCCACAGCACTACGTGGGATCAGCCCCAGCGACGCCTGCGTCAACTGGGCAATCACATAGTTCTCCCACAGCGGGGCGCGGCCCAGATCATCAGGATTCGGCAGCATCACGGTGTCCAAACTGGGCTCGCGGGAACGACACTCACAGACTTGGTCCCCTTGATGAAGAACACATCCGTCACCTGATTCGAATACCCGGCCCTAGGGTTGTGATTGAAGCCCGTCACGTTAGGCGACCGTACCGCAACGAAGCCACCGCTCGTCACACCCAGCACCTCAGCAGAACCGTTATGGAACTCATCCAAGACATTCTGGGCATCCGACGGATCGTTGAAGTAGCCACCGTGCCGATACTTCGGCCCAGCAACATGACGCTCCTGCTTCTGCGTACTGATCGTGCTATCGATCCCCGCACGGTCAATCGTCGTTCCACCGGGGGTCGTGATGAACCTTGCTGGTCCACTGTTCCGGAGAGAGATTTGATCTTCTTGGCTGCTGCCAGCCACCCGAGGATCGGAACCGCCGCCGCAGCGCTTATACCGGCACCGACCTCGTCGCCCTCTGCCAGGTAGACCGATGCGTCCGTAAGGTCCGCTGGTTCGCCCAGACCGGGCACGAGGCCAAGCAATGTAAGCCACTGATGCAGCGCCTCTGTTGCTGTCGCGGGCACGGCTGGCTGCACGAGACGACACGACCGACTATCGGGACATGCAGATGCGCCGGTCGAGTCATCGCCCGTGGTGGACGACCCGCAGGTATAGCCGCGGCCGTACGAACAGTCGCCGCTTGAGCCGGAATCCGGCCCCGCCTCGCCTCCTGATGTACCGCCCTCGTCACTGGCGTACCGCGTCATCGCGTCCATGGTGACGCGAGTCTGTACTGGGTCGGGGTCTCCGTTTTCGTCGATCGCGTAATGCCCGTCGAGGTCGACCATCCCGATCGGGTTGCCGCCTGCGTAGGCATACCGGTTGCTGTTCCACGGGTCGGTGCCGAGCGCGAGGTCCTTGAGGGCGCCTTGGTAGAAGTCGCGGGTCAGGAACCGATTGATGCCGGGGTCGTAGTCACGGAACCCAATGTCATAGGTCCCCGTGCCACCATGGATCCGTTTCCCGGAGAACCGGTACGGGTTCACGCTGTCGAGGTCGGCGGCCATCTTGTCGGTATCAGACGCGGCAGTGGAGTAGGCGTCCTGGCCGGTGGTCCCCTTCTTGTCCGGTGCCCCATAGGCGGTGTACCGGTAGGTCGAAGCAGTTGTCCCATCCGCCTTGGACAGCGTCTCAACATCACCGTGGGGGTTGGTGCCGTAGTACTGGGTCTCGTTGGTCGAACCGTTGACCGGGGTGTCGGTCAGCTGCAACTTCTCACCACTCGGCCCGTAGGCGTAGTTCTTCGCGACCTCCCAGGCGCCGGAGGTGTTCTTCTCCTCCTCGACCGCGACCTGGTCGGAGGTGCCGAGGTAGGTGAACCGCAGCGACTTGGTCGGCTTCCCAGTGATCGCCGTGGACTGCGTGGTGGTGCGGTCGAAGGGGTCGAAGGACTGGGTCTTGGTCAACTGCAGGACACCCGCCGAGTCGAACCGCTGCTCACGCGTCGTGCGGTCGAACCCGTCATAGGCGTAGCGCTCCACGACCTGGCCCGCGTTGTCCCGACTGATCAGACGCCCGTAGGAGTCATAGCGACTGTAGGTCGTCCCGTTGCCCGTGACGGCGCTGTTGGTGAGCCGGTTGCGGTCGAAGTTCGAGGTCGAGGTGACCGCACCGATCACCTGGGAGATCGTGTTCCCGGCCGCGTCATAGGTGTAGGACTCATCATCACCAGCATCCGCCCCGGTCTTGTCCACCCCAGCGAGCTGCCCCGCGGGCGTGTAGGAGAACGTCGAACGCTGGTCCAGGGTCCCGGTGCTACCGGCCTGGTCGAGCTTGGCGACGTCGAAGGACTTCTGCCCATCGGCGTCATAGTCCAGAGTGTGGGCCGCCACGACCTGCTTGCCCCGCTCCGCGCTGGTGCGCTCATCGGAGGTCCGCAACAGCCGGTCCTCGTAGAACGAGTAGCCGACCCGGTTCCCGTTCGGCTTGGTCAGCGAGACCGGGAGCCCGCGAGAGTCGTACTCATACGAATAACGGCTGTCCGCAGACGTCGACTGGGGGCCGGTGGCGACGGTAGCGACCATGTTGCGTACGTCATAGGTGTAACCGGTGTAGCGGGTCGCAGCCATGTTCCCGCCACCCGTGTCAGCGTCGGCCTTGCGGTCGGCGAACGTGCTGGTCAGGTTGGAGTTGAGGTCGTAGGTGTAAGAAGTCGTACGCCGGGTGGTGGCGCCGACGAGCTCGGTGGCGGTCGCAGCACGGCCAAGGCCGTCATAGCTGGTCTTGTAGGTGTCGGACTTGGCGCCGGCGGTGTTGTCCTTGACCTGGGTGGTCAGACCGTTGCGGTCATAGGTGTAGGCGTAGGCCTTCGACGGGCCGGCCTTGGAGGGAACCAGCTGGATCCCGTCGGCGACCACCACCCCGTCGGCGGACGGCTTGAGCACGATCGTCTTGGTCGTCGCGGCGTCGAACCGGTAAGAGCCCAGGGAGACCCACTTGTTGGCGGTGGTGCAGGCCTTCTGGTTCATGGTGGTGGTCTTGGCGCCATCGGCGGTGTTGATGGTGTAGACCGCAGCGGTGGTGGTATCGGTGCGGACCGGGCAAGACGCCTTGACCTCGTAGGTGTCGTCGTTGTCCGGCGTGACCTTCCAGGTCGCGGTGTCGGAGGCGCCCGCGGACCCGGCGGCTGCGGCGGGATGTGTGCGGTAGTTGGAGCCGTCGATGTTCGGATCGGTGCCCGTGACGGTGGCCCAGTTCGCCGTCGGGCTGGCCGTGAAGTGGGCGGCGAGCGCGTTGGTGTAGTACTTGATCAGCTCGCGGGGTGCCTGGTCGTCCTTACCGGCGAGGGACCCGTCGGGGTAGTAGGACATCGATGTCGTGCGGGTCGCGTCATCGGCGGCAGGGCTGGAGAACTTGCGCTGGGTCTGCTGGCCGAGCTGGTTGTAGAGATAACTGGTGACCAGGCCCCACGGGTCGGTGCTGGTCTTGATCTCCCCGGAGGGGAAGTAGTCGAACTTCGTCCACTGGTTCGAGGTCTCGCCCGGTGCCGCGGCGTCGAAGGTCGGCAGCGATTGCTTCTCGAGGCGTCCCGCGCCGTCGTAGGTGTAGAAGGTGGAGGCTGGGCTCGGGTAGTCCGCATCTCCGGTCTTGAACGGTGCCTTGGTCTGGATAACTTCGCCGGCCAGGTTGTAGATGGTCTCGGAGGCGCGGCCGGTGGGGCTGGTGGTCTTGGTGACCTGGCCGACCTTGTCGTAGGTGGTCTTGGTGACCTGGTCCCTCGCCGAGGTGGCTCCCCAGGCTGTGTGGGGGACGTGGGTCTCGATCGGACGCCCGACAGGGTCGTAGACCTTGCGGACCCTCACCCCGCGGGGGTCGATGGTCGCGGTCACCAGTCCGTCGGCGTCGTACTCGGTCTTGGTGACATATCCCTTCGCATCCGTGGAGGTGATGGGGCGGTGGTTCAGGTCGTAGCCAATGCGGGCGGTGTAGTCGGAGTCGACGGCCGTGGCGTTCTTGACCGGGTCGACGGTCTCGACCAGGTTCCCCACCGTGTCGTAGCTCGACTTCGTGGTGGCGGTCTTGCTGGTGCCGTCGGTGTCGACGAAGGGGACATCGACCCGGATCTGCTGGCCGACCTTGTCGTAGACGTAGCGGGTCACGAAGTCGTTGGCGTTGCTGGTGGTCGCGACGCCTTCGGGGGCGGTCTGCTCGACCAACTGACCGAGGTCGTCGTAGGAGGTGGTGATCGCCCTACCGGTGGTGTTGTTGTCCGGCAACTCCTGCCGGGTCGGCAGGTCCGTCGCGTTGTAGGTGCTGGTGGTGACCGCGCCGTTGGGTGCGGTCGAGGAGGTCAGGTTGTCGTTGAGGTCGTAGGCCGACACCGTCGTGCGGGTCGCCTTCGGTGAACCTGGTGCGGAGTCGTCGCCAGGGGTGGTGACCTTGGTGGGACGGCTGAACCCGTCGTACTCGACCGTGGAGACGTTCCGAAGCGGGTCGGTCACGGTCAGCGTGTTGCCGCGCTTGTCGTAGGTCATCTCCGAGAACCGGGAGGTCGAGGCGTCGATCTGGCTGGTGACCTTGGTCGGCATCCCCGACTCGTCGTAGGTGTTGTAGGTGGTGACCGCGCCCTTGGCGTCGGTCGCCGTGGCCAGCAGCCCGGTGGCGGTGTAGGTGTAGCTGGTGGTGTTCCCCAGCGGGTCCGCCACGCTCTTCAACGCACCGGTGGCCGGGTCGTTGGTGAACGTCCAGGCCCGGCCTGCGGCGGAGGTCTTGGTCTTCAACGCGGTCGGTGCACCCGGTGCGTTCGGGAGACGTTCGTAGGTCAACTTGACCCCGGCGCCGCCGTTCTTCACGGTCTGGGCGTCACGGATGGTCAGCGGGTATCCGGTGCGGTTGTCGTAGTCCCAGGTCGAGACCGCTCCGTTGGCCTCCTCGAGGCGGATCACGTTGTGGTCGCGGTCCCAGCCGAGCTTGGTGACCTGCTGCAGTGAGTCGGTGATCTGGGTGGTGCGGCCGTAGCCGTCGGAGCGGTAGGTCGTGACCGTGTTTCCGGGGCTGCCCGGGGTCCCGCCACCGGGGGAGGTGGTGGTGTTGGTGTCGGTGATGACCGCGACGGTGTCCTTGCCCTCCGAGGAGTCCGGGTCGGAGTAGGCGAAGGTGGTGGTCTTGTTGCGGCGGTCGGTGAAGGTCTTGGGCCAGTTCGCGTAGGCGGAGTTCTCGGTGGAGGTGAAGTACTCCATCTTCGAGACACCACCACGTGGGTCGGTGACTGTGGACAGCATCGCGTTGCCGTTGGTCGAGTCCGAGGTGTAGGTCAGCCCGAACCGCTTGACCGGCTCCTGCCCCGCCGGCACACCCGAGCCGGGCGCAGCGGTGTCGGAGAGTCCGGTGAGCTGGTGGGCGGCGTTGTAGGAGAATCCGATCCGCTCACCCGCGATGTCGGTGATCGAGGTCAGGCCCGCGGTGTCCCAGTTCAGATCGAGAACACTCCGGCCTGTCGAGTCCTTCACCATGTCTAGGCGGTCACCATCCGCTGTGTAGATGAAGGACAGCTTGTTGCCGTGGGTGTCCACCACGGCGGTCTGGAAACCAGCATCGACTGCCGTCAAGGGGACGGGCTCGGTGACCGCAGGCACGCTTTCCTGAGCGAACAAGAATCTCGTGCCGTCCGGACGTGTGAACACCCATTGCTCCCGCACCGGCGCCGTCGTATCCCGATGCAGCTCAAGCGCGACTCCAGCAGGGCGGTCGTACTCCAACAGGTTCGGGGTAGTGGAGTCGTCGTTGAGCTTGTAGGTGTGGCTGGTGCCGTCGCCATCGACGATGGTCATCTTGTTGTTCGTCGACCCACCCGACGGGACCGAGAGTTTGTCCCCCAGCCGCACCAGCGTTCCGGCCTGCACCGATACCCCGAAACCGGCGCCGACATCGACCCCGTCACGGGAGTTGTAGCCGACCCGGACGAATGCCGAGGGGCCAACCGATGGGTTCGAGACGGGTTCGTAGGACCAGGTCACGTTGCCGTTAGAGAGGTTGGTCAACACCTGGGAGCCGGCGCCAGTCTCCTCACCGGTGTAGGTCCCGAACTTCTCCAACCCGAGGCCGCTCGAGGTCGGGTCCTCCACATAGCGGTCCTGGCACAGCAACCCGGTCGCGACCATCGCACAACCCGGCGTCGAGTTCTGGCCACCACCCGGCTTGTACGGGTGCGCCGCGGACCACCAGGTGCCGTCGGTGGTGTTGCGCAGGTCCAGATAGAAGTCGTAGGCGAGTCGCTTCGACCCGGTGTCGGAGTTGATCGGTGTGCGCACCGGTAGGGTCAGGTCGACCGACTCACCCGGCTCCAACGCTCGCCCGAGGGCGACCTTGAGCCGGTCACCCTCGACCGTGATGTCCTGGGTCGAGTCGGGCTCGGTCCACCGGTAGGTCAGCTCCAAGGTCGAGGGCCACGCGGTGTCGGTGGTGTTGGTGACGGTGACCGGTACCCGGGTGATCGTGCCGGGCACGAACCGTTGCGGCATCGTGGGGGCCTCGAAGACCTGGTCGTCGTTCTTCACCAGGTGCTCAACCCGCAGCCGGGGCCGTAGGCCAGGGTCGGCTGCTTCGCTGTTCAGGATCGAGACCCGGTGGGTGGAGGCGGCCTCGTCACGGATCTTCAACAGGAACCCGTTCGGGGCGCCGGCGGTGCCATCGACCCAGCCCTGGACCGCCGACTTCAGGGCGGTGGTGTCGAACAGGACCCGGTCGGGGTCGTTGTTCAGCGACGCTGAGGCCACCGCGGTGGCCTTGTAGGCGCCACCATCGGTCCAGTCCTGCGCGGTCGAGGCGCGTTGCCAGGTTGCCTGGTTCTCCACGAACCCGCTGGTCATCTCGTGCAGGTCATAGGTCGAAGCCGTCCCGGCACCGCTCGACTTCCACAGCTCGAACGAGGTGGAGGTGACCTTCACTCGGCGGTTGATCGGGGAGGTGTCGAACCCGAACACGGCCCGCTCATCGCCATAGGTCGCGGAGTTGTTGCCGGCCTGCACCCAGGTCCTGTCCCCCGCTGTCACCGAATCGGGGTTGGGGATGTTGGTGGTGGGCTTGGCCGCTGACAGGGTCGTGTCCGCGACATCACCGCCCGGGCCACCGACTCGGCTGGCGGTGAAGATGCGGGCGATGCGGCCTTCCTGGGGGATCTGGACGGTCATCGGCGATCCCACCGCGGTCCCGTCGCGGCCCTCTTCCGCGCTGCCACCCGAGGAAGGGGCCTGGGTGTCGGCGACGGTGCGGGCGACCACCCAGTAGCGGTAGGTCGCCTTCTCGGTTGCGGTTGAGGCGACCGCCGAATCGTCGCGGAACTGCAGGGTGTCGGCCGGGACGGTGCCGACCAGTTTCAGCGCCCCGTTGCGGGCGTACTCGGTGGTGAAGTCTTCACCCACCGGGGTGGTGCACGCGGCCTGGGGCAGGGACACGCAGCCGCGGAAGATCTGATACTCCGCGACATCATCCTCCTGCGCGAACGAGGGGTCCGAGGCCGAGGACCACGACAGCTCCGGACCGTCGGCGTGCACGGTGGTCGGGACGTCTTGGACCGGGCCTGGCTGACCGAGGACGACCACCAGCTGTGGGCGGGTGTCGCCCTCGGCCGCGGCTGCGTACGGCGCGTCGGAGGAGTGGTAGTAGGGTCCGCCGACCGGCGCGGTGGCCGACTCGTCCAGCGCTTTGACCATCACGCCGTGGTTGGCGGCGGGGTTGTCGATCCAGCTCTTGACCATCGTCCCGAGGCCGTAGGTGTGGGTTCCGTCGCGCTGGGTCGCGGGCTTGAACGCCCGGTTGTACTCGATCCACCGCACCGCATCTGCCATCGGCGCCGTCGCGGTCGTACCGGACTGGCGGGTCATCCGGATCCGGGCCGTCGCACCGGGCGCGAAGTGCTGCTGGGACGAGATCCGTCGCCACTGCGCCGTACCCGCGGTGCCCGCGGTCTGGTCGATCCCGATCGAGGTGCTGCTGCCCTGGTCACCGGTCGCGACATAGGTCGGGGTGCCCCGCGAGGCGCCCGGGAGATGCCGGGTCTCGGTGTCATACAAGCCAGACCATGGCAGCTTCGCGTTCCAGTCGAACGTATCCGCGGTTGTGCCCGAGGTCAGCGACGCATACGAGCCGTACACCGCCGCAGTGTCGTTGACGTCCTTCCACGGGCCCGCGAACGAGGTCGCGCCACTGTCGGAGTCATCGATCAGGAACTGGTTGATGAAGTTGCCGTTCGTGAACGAGGTGTTCATCCCGTTCCAGGTGGCCGTGGTCTCACTCCACGTCTTCGTGACCGGATAGGCCCGCATCTCCACCGGCTCGGTCTCGGAGTTGTGCACCGAGGAGAAGTGCAGCCGCAGCTGCGCCGCGTACACCTGTGAACCCGCCGGGATCGCCGAGGTGTCGAACTTGAACAGACCACGCCACGCACCCGTGGCACCCACCCCGACCGCGATCGTCGGCTCCGAGGGACGCGCCGTGTCCGGCGACCCCGCCCCGATCGAGACATCCTGACCATCGGCGGCATCCGGGGCGTACACCAGCGTCGGGTCGATGCTGACCGGCCAATCGCGACTAGACTCCCCCAGCCAGCCCGCATCCGGCTTGATCGTCACCGTCGTGGTGCCATCAGCCGCCTCACCCAGCGACTGGGTGACCTCGTCCGAGCGGACACCGGCCGCATCGGTCATGAACGGCGCCGGCAGGACCAGCCGCGGCCGCTTCGCGTCCTTGCTCTTGTAGAGCCCGATCGCGCCGCCCTCGAACTTCTTGGCGACCAGGCCCTTCAGCTCGAGCGTGAACGTGAACCCCTCCGCCGGTACCGCCTCGGCGGCGGTCGCGTTCGGGAGGAGGATCTCCTCCTTCAGCTCACCAGCACCCACCGAGTACCGCAGACCCGCCGCCGAACGGCCGGTCCCGAACACCTCATCGACGGTGACCTGGGAGCCCTTCGCCTTCGGCGCCACCTTCCCGGCTGCTGGCTTGCCGTCCGCGCCGACCGCGCCCAGGGACACCGACCAGCCATCCCCCGTGGCCGTGGCCAGATCCCCGCGGGACTCACCGAAACGGGTCTCGAACACGTTCTTCTCGTTCACAAACGCCGTCGCGCCCGAGCCCGGGGCAACCTCGGTCTCGATGGGCTCCCACTCATCCGAGGACGACTCACGCCAATGCACCGGCGAGGTGGACAACGTCACCTGACGCGTCCCATCCGACATCACATGCGTCGTCGACCGCTCACCACGCTTGCTCTTCAGCTCACGCACCCGATACGGCTTCCCCGAGCCCGCATCCTCCCGCTTGGGATCTTTCCGTGCGGCTGCGGTCGTCGAGGCCAACGACTGCGACGGCTTCGCCGCCACCGCAGGACTCGGTGCCTTCAACGGCGCCAAACGAGGTCCGGACGCCGCGCGACCAGGAGCCGCATCAGCCGGGGCCGCAGTCGGCAGCGTCAACCCGGCCAGCATCAGCACCAGGGCCAACAGCCCGATCACGGACGTGAGAACCGCACGAATCATCGCTCGAGACACAGAAGACACGAGAACTCCTGGACAAACACGCAGCAGCGAAACCTGATCCGAAACACCCGCACATGTGTGCAGTACGAACCAAGTCGTGCCCGAGCAACGAGCCAGAACCTATAGGGGCATCCCAGAAGCCGCCACGCCAATTCAGAAGTATTTACCCAGCGATCACCGACCCGCCGCCGGGCAGACTTGCACTCGTGCGGCTCATTCCCCCTAGTGACAGGCCGCAGGTCGGCGACCTTTCGCAAGCCCCGTACATGATCAGGGACTGCCACGAAGGCCCTCAGGGCTTGTCGAAGAAGGCCTCGACGACCCGCTCGGTCGCCTTGCCGTCCTGGGTGTACTGGTACTTGGCGTTGAACGCGGCGATCTGGTCGCGGTGCTCGGCCTCGAGCCGGTCCAGGTCGGACAGGGCCGCGACGACCTCCTCGGCGGTGTCGAGCATCGGCCCGGGGGCGGTGTCGGCGTAGTCGTAGAGGAAGCCGCGGATACCGCCGGTGTAGTCGGACAGGTCCGGCACCAGGAACACCATCGGCCGCCCGGTGAGGGCGAAGTCGAAGCGCAGGCTGGAGTAGTCGAGCACCGCCGCGTCGGAGGCCAGGATCAGATCGTTGATCTCCGGGTAGTCGGTGACGTCGATGATCCGGGCGGTGCGCTCGCTACGCTCGCTCCCCTTGGAGTTGAACCGGTGACCGCGCAGCAGGATGACGTACTCGTCGCCCAGCGCCTCGCTGGCCGCGACCACGTCGAGGTGCTCGACCATCTTGGCCGAGCGGTAGTTGAGCGCCAGGTGGTCCCGCCAGGTCGGGGCGTAGAGGACCACCTTCTGGTGGGAGCCGATGCCGAGCAGGTTGCGCGTACGCTCGCGGTCCTCCGCCGCCGACGGGCGGACCAGCGCGTCGTCGCGCGGATAGCCCTCGCTGTGGATCGGGCCGTCGTAGGCGTACTCCTCGCGGTAGTAGCGGTCCATCTCCGGCGTCGGGGTCAGGATCAGGTCCCAGCCCGCGGTCGTACGGTCGAGCTCGGCCTCGCAGCGCAGCGGCGAGAACATCTTCGCGCGCCACATCCGCAGCCCCATCGACTTGGCAGGGTAGCCGTGGAAGGTCTGCAGGAACCGCTGCCCCTCCCGCTTGCGCCACCAGCGGTCGAAGTCGATGTTCTGCACGAGGTATTTCGCGGTGCCGATGACCCGGTACCACTCCGGGCTCTGCAGCACGACCGGGATGCCGCCCTCGGGGACCCTGGAGGCGTGGTCGGCGACGCCCCAGTAGAGGGTGAGGTCGGGCCGGGTGCGACGCAGGTGCTCGTGGATCGCGAGCTGGGAGTCGGTGGCGGTCGAGCCGGCGTAGGTCGAGAGGTAGACCGCGGACTCGTCGAGCGGCTCCTCGGCCGCCAGAACGCGCTCGCGGGCGAGGTTGTGGGCGTAGCTGCCGGCGTGGTCGACGGGGATCGGCGGCTGCAGGGTGACTCCCGGGCCGTTGCCGTTGACCGGACGGAGCCGGACCTCGTCACTGGTCTGGAACTCGGCCTGGTGCTCGAGGAACGCTGTGGTGTGGCGTACGTTGCCGCGGCGCTTGGCCCCGCAGGTGAGCTGGAACTGGTAGATGCCGCTGGGCACGACGGACTCGCCCAGGCCCCACTCGTCCCAGCGCAGCGTGAAGACGACCTCGAACTCGGCGGCGCTGGTGTCGATCTTGACGGTCTCGCTGTGCCGCGATCCGGAGAGGGTCAGTCGGGCGTGCTTCGGGATCGTGCTGAGCCACTCGCCCCGCACCGTGATCTGGCCCTCGCCGAGCTCGACGCGGTCGATGGCGACCGTGTCGGCCACCTCGATGATCTGGGCGTAGCCGCGGCCGTCTCGCGAGGCCAGCACGCTGCCGCCGCGTTCGCCGGTCCACGGCGTGCCGATCGGGTCGGTCCAGACGATCCGGCCGGAGGTGCCGTCCTGGAGGGTGTCCAGCCGCCAGGCGGCGGGCGCCCCGGGCTCGACGGCACCGTGGGCGGGAAGGCTGAGCGTGACCTTGCCGTCCTTGACGGGCGCCTCGATGCGTACGCCGCCACCGATCGCCCGCACGGCCTGCGGCAGCTCGCCGGCGAGGGTCAGGGAGACGGTGCGGCCGTCGACCTCCGCCTTCTCCAGGGAGATGGCAGTCGTCGGGACGGCGCGGAAGCTGAGCTGATCGAGGTAGCGGTCGCAGGCCACGGACAGGCCGGCGGAGGTGTGGACCCGCGGCCGGTAGCGCGTCGCCAGGTTGCCCGCCGGGCCGCGCGTGTCGATCTGGACCTCGCTGGTGGTGCGGACGACGCCGTCGACGCCGATGGTGACCTCGAGGTGCCAGCGCCCGGCAGTCAGCCGGGTGAGGTCGATCTCGGTGCGGCACCCGCCGGCGCGGTAGTCCTGGTACTTGTGACCGATGGTCATGTTGGCCTGCGCGTCATACCGCGGCGACACCGTCAGGTCGATCGAGTCGGGCAGCGCCGTGTCGGGATCGCTCGCGACGCCGTCCTCGTCGTCGGCGCTGACGAAGTCCGGCACGAGGCGGGCGGTGAAGAAGGGGGTCGTCTCGGCGAGGTCGACGAGCTCGATCCGCGCCACCAGGTCGACCACGACCCGGTCGGAGTCGAGAGGACGTACGTCCCGCACCAGCACCCGCGCCGGCGTCTCGTGCTCGTTGAGCGTGGTCACGGCCTCGGGCAGGTCGGTGTCGGGGAAGATCCCGCGCACCTGGCCGCCGACGACCCGGGTTCGGAGGTTGCCCCGCTCGAACCAGCGCGACGCGACGAACGCGGTCAGCTCCTCGCGCTGGTCGGCGATGAGGTAGGTCAGCCGGGCCCGCACCTCGACCGGGAGCTTGAGCCAGACCTCCGGGGAGACGTCGCGCTCGATCTCGACGACGAGGTCGCGCAGGGCGGTCCACTGCTCCGCGCTCATCCGCTCGACATCACCGAGGATGGTGTTGGCGCGGCCGGCGAGCTCGCCGAGCGCCCAGTGGTCACGCAGGTCGGAGGCCAGCTCACCGATCGCGATCCAGGTCGAGCGGGTCTGCTCGATCCACTCCGCCATCCCGAGGGTCTGGTCGTGGAGCTGCTCGACCGGGGTGCCGTCGGCGCGGTCCATGTCCACGCACACCGGCGCGGTGACCACGTCAAAGCGGCTGGCCTTCAGGTAGCCGTCGAACCCGACCGCGTCGGCACCGCCACGGCCGCCGAAGCTGAAGCCGTGCTGACGCCAGAACGAGGTGCGGAAGAGCCGGTTGCTCACCCCGACGTCGCTCAGCGCAACCGGGAACTCATCGAGGGTGAGGCCGGAGCGGTTCTCCGCGTGCACCAGGTCGTAGGCCGGCACCACCGGAGGGGAGAGCCGCTGGCGGCTCTCGATGCGACCGACCGCGAGATCGGACCCGCTCTCCTCCAAGGAGGTGACCAGAGTGCGCATCGCGTTCTGGGTGAGGAGGTCGGCGGCGAGCAGGAAGCAGACGTACGACCCGCGCGCCGCGCGACCACCACGATCGCGCGCCTCGGCCTGCGTTGCGGAGCTGTCCAGCAGCCGCAGGCGGTAGTCGTCGGGGAGGTCGGCGAGGATCTGGTCGCTCACCACGCTGGCCTCGCCGTAGGGCGCGATGAGGATCTCGAGGGTCGTGTGGGTCTGCTCGCGCACGGAGAGGAGCGACTCGGCGAGGTACTGCTTGTCCTGGTCGGTCACCGTCACCACGACCGAGACGAGCGGGCCGCGCTCGTGGCCGAGAACGCGATGCCCGGCGTCACGAGCCAGTCGACGGACACCCTGAGGCATCCTTCGTTCGGCGCGACGCAAGACGTCGACGATTCCCTGACCCATGCACATTCCCTCTCGGTCCGAGGGCGTCCCGAATGACGCGCCCGCGAATCTGATCGAACTCAGAGGTTACAGGCGAACGAACAGTCTCCCGCACTCCGGCCGATACCCCTCGGGGAACCGTCGCCGTGGAGTGTGCCGATCGACACCACGATGTCACCCGGCAGACGTACGGTGCTCAGGCACACCCCCGCGCCGGGTCCGTAGCCCTCAGCGGGGTCGTCGGCCATCAGGTCCACTATGTCGGCGACGCCGCGGCCGGTGAGCTTCACGACGCACTCCGCCCGGGTCCATCGCTCCCAGAACCCATCGGTGCCGAACCGCTTCGCGAGGGCCGCCGGGACCGTACGCTCCACCTCGGCGTCGACCGCCACCGGGACGTCGTAGGAGCCCGCCCAGGCGACCACCCGGCCGTCGTGGAGGTGGCTGCGGGCACGGTATCCGGCGAGCTCGGCATCGCTGCCGACGCGGAGCCGGTCCGGGGACATCAGATCGAGCCGCCTCCGTCGATGACGATCGACTGACCGTTGATGTTGGTCTGCTCGAGCAGCAGCATCCGCACGGTCGGCACGACGTCCTCGGGCGTGGTCATCGCGCCCGAAGGCGTAC
>JALZDD010000936.1 GCA_030862715.1 Actinomycetota bacterium
ATGGCCGATCACAAGGGGGCGGTGGGCCGATGCCATGGCGTCAAGCGTGCGTGCCGGCAGCGACGCCGCGGCGGGCGCAATGTGAATGGGACGTTACGAGCGGCGGGCCGTTCGGTTCGGCACCCTCAGGACTGTCCTCAGGGAGTGTCCTCACCGGACCAGACGACGTTCTCGCGGATCAGCCGGGCCGGGACGCCGGCCACGGCCGTACGCGGCTCTACCTTCTGGTTGCGGACCATCGCGCGCATGCCGACGACGGCGCCGTCACCGATCTCCGCGTGGCCGGTGACGATCACGTCGCGGCCGAGCCAGACGTGCTCCCCAAAGCGGATGTTGGCGCCGTACGGATTGATCCGCTGCCCCGTCTCGCCGTCCTCGAGCCGGTGCATGTCGTCGGTGGCGATGTAGACGTTGGCCGCCCAGAGCTGATCGCGGGCAGCCACGATCGAGCCGCCGTTGCGGGCGTCGATCTGCGCGCGCGAGGTCGCGACGAGACCGCCGGCGAGGATCACCGCGGAGCCGCCGCCGCAGTAGATCTCGCCCCAGACCATGCTCGTGTTCGGGCCGATGAAGATGGTCGGCGAGTCGCCGCCGACCAGCAGCGCCTGCATCGAGGTGATGTCGGTCGCGACCACGATGAGCGCGTCGGAGAACGGGTAGAACCCGAGCAGCTCGATCAGCCGCTCGTCGAGCGGGAAACCGTCGCGCAGGTAGAGAGCGTTGCCGCCCTCGTGCCACCACTCCGGCAACGGCCCGGTGATCTCGCTCAGCCCGAGCCCGACAAGCACCTCCGGCTCGAGCCCCGCGGCGATGAGCCGCTCCCGATGTACGTCGGTGAGCGGCTCACCCCTGGTCCAGGACATGCCGGGAACCTTAACCCGGTTCAGCTCGGGTACATCCCACTGGTCACGTTGAGCCAGGTGCCGGTGATCGCGCCGGCGCCGTCGGAGGCGAGGAAGGTCGCGGTGTCGGCGACCTCCTTCAGCCGCGGCGACCGCTTGGTCATCCGCATCTCATCGAGGTTCGCGCGGATGCCGTCGAGGGCCTCCTCCGGGAGCCGCGTCCCGAGGACCCGCTCGAACTTCTCCGCGGTGAAGGTCTCGGTGATCCCGGCGGTCCAGATCCCCACGACGCGTACGCCGGAGGGGCCGACCTCCGCGGCGAGATCACGAACCAGCGCGTCGATGGCACCGTCGGTGGCGCTGGTGCCGCCCATGCCGGGCGCCGAGCCACGTGCGGAGCCGGAGTCGAGCGCGAGCACGACACCGCGGCCCTGGGCCACCATCTGCCGGGCGGCCGCGCGGGCGGTGTGGAAGGAGCCGGCGATGCCGCGTACGACCGGCTGGGTGTAGTCGGCGGCCGAGATCTCCAGCAGCGCCTGTCCCTGGATGTCGCCGCGGTCGGCGACGTTGAACGAGATGTCGAGCGAGCCGGTCTCGGCGACGACCCGCTCCACGAAGGCGACCACGGCGTCCTCATCGAGGATGTCGACCATCCCGTAGCCGGCCGCGCCGACCTCCTCGGCCCTGGTGGCGAGGGTGGCCTCGGTGCGGCTGGCGAGGTAGACCTTGGCGCCGGCCTCGACGAAGGCCTTCGCGGTCGCCGAGCCGATGTCGCCCGCGCCGCCCCAGACGATGGCGGTGCGGTCCTGAAGCTGTGCGTTCATGATGTCTCCTGAGCTGTCCTCACACACCTGGTGTGCGTGATCTGCCCGTTAGGACGTACGCCGGGCCAGCAACTCATCGGGTAGGCGCAAACTTTTTCAGGTGAGTGCCTGCGGGAGCCCGAAGGCGGGGAAGAGATGGGGCTCGAAGGTGGTGATCTGGGCGAGCCGGCCGTCGACGATCCGGAGCACGTCGAGCGTCTGCGGGCGGTAGATCGTGGTGCCCGGGCGGCGTACGTAGCCCGCGACCGCGGGCATCCGGTTGGCGCTGGCCGGGATGAACCGCCACTCGCCCAGGTAGGTCGGCGAGGACGGGTCGAGGTTGGGCAGCACGAACGACAGCAGCGCGTCGCGGGTGGTGAACCAGAACGGGTTCGGCGGCATGGTCAGCACCGCATCGCTGGTCAGCAGGTCGGCGATGCCCTCGCGCCAGTTGCTCGCCCCCGCCGCGATGTAGGCGTCGATGACCTTCCGCTCCTCCTCGGTCGGCCCCTCGGTACGCCACGTCGACCGGTCCTCGGGCAGATGGCGGCGCAGTGCGGGCTTGGCCCGCTGGAGCAGCGAGTTCACGGTGGCGACGGTGACGTCGAGCGCGGCCGCGGTCTCGGCGGCCGACCAGCCGAGCACCTCCCGGAAGACGAACACGGCTCGCTGCTGCGGGGTCAGGTGCTGGATCGCGGTCAGGAAGACCAGCTCGATCGTCTCCCGCGCGACCGCCTCCTCCTCCGGGCGCTCGGGCTCCAGCAGCGAGTCCGGGAAGGGCTGCAGCCACTCCAGCAGCTCCGGCGGCTCACCGGTGCCGTGGTCGAACCCCGGCAGGGCGGCGTACGTCCTCGGCCGCCGTTCGTTTCGGCGCAGGAAGTCAAGGCAGGTGTTGGTCGCGATCCGGTAGAGCCACGCCCGCATCGCCTCGGGATCGGTCAGCTGGTCGCGCCGCTCCCAGGCCTTGACCAGGGTCTCCTGCACCAGGTCCTCGGCCTCGTCGAAGCTCGCCACCATCCGGTAGCAGTGCACTCGCAGCTCGCGCCGGTGCTTTTCGGCTGCGTCCACGAACGGGTCGGCCATGACGCTCATGCCGGTGAGCGTAGGCCCTGCCGACCGCACTGGAAGCGAAACTCGCAACCGACCTCAAACAAGTGCAACACAACAGATCCACACGACGTATCACGTATGTGGGGCGGTCCTCCCAGGGCCCCGGTTCTGATTCCCGGCCGGGGCCCTGGCCATGCTCCGGCCCAGCTCAGCCGAGAGCGCGGAGCTTGGGGAGGATCTCCTCACCGTAGAGCTTGAGGAACTTCGCCTGGTCCGGGCCCGGGGCGTGGAAGACGAGGTGGGTGAAGCCCATGTCGAGGTACTCCTTGATCCGGGCGACGTGCTCGTCGGGGTCGGTCGACACGATGAACCGCTTGGCGGTCGCCTCGGTCGGGAGCGCGTCGGCGAGACGCTGCATCTCGACCGGGTCCTCGACGGAGTGCTTCTGCTCGGGGGTGAGACCGAGAGCGCCCCAGAAGCGGGTGGCCTCCATCGCCTGCTCCAGGTCGTGGTCGAAGGAGACCTTGACCTCGATCATCATGTCCACGTCCTCCGGCTTGCGCTCGGAGAGCTCGATGCCGGTCCGTACGGCCGGGAGCAGCGTGTCGGTGTAGAGCTCGGCGCCCTTCCCGGAGGTGGTGATGTAGCCGTCACCGGCACGGCCGGCGTACTTGGTCGCGGCCGGGCCGCTGCCGGCCAGGTAGATCGGGACCGGCGTCGACGGCTTGTCGTAGATGGTCGCCCGGTCGAGCTGGTAGTAGTCGCCCTCGAAGGTGACCCGGTCCTCGGACCAGAGCTTCTTGATCACCCGCACGGCCTCGCGGAACCGCGCGAAGCGCACCTTGCCCTCGGGCCACTCGACGCCCAGCGGGGCCTCGTTCATCGCCTCACCGGTGCCCATCCCGAGCACGACGCGCTCGGGGAAGAGCGAGCCGAGGGTCGCGAAGGACTGCGCCACGATCGCCGGGTGGTAGCGGAACGTCGGGGTGAGCACCGAGGTGCCCATCACGATCCGCTCCGTGCGCGCACCGAGCGCGCCCAGCCAGGTCATCGCGAACGGCGCGTGACCGCCGTCGTGTCTCCAGGGCTGGAGATGGTCGGAGATGAAGACCGAGTCGAAACCCTGCTCCTCCGCCATCACGCCGTAGTTCAGCAGCTCCGTGGGTGCGAACTGCTCGTTGGACGCCTTGTATCCGAACCTGATCTCCGTCACACGGTCACGGTAGCCTCCTCGGCATGAAGCTTGCGATGCCCTTGACCTACTTCGGCAACCCGCGCGAGACCGCAGACCAGGTCGTCGGCCTGGAGAAGGCGGGGCTCGACCAGCTCTGGGTCGCCGAGCCGTACGGCTTCGACGCGGTCTCGCTGCTCGGCTATCTGGCGGCGAAGACCGACACCGTCGAGCTCGGCGCGGGCATCCTCAACATCTACAGCCGTACGCCGGGAGCGCTGCTCCAGACCGCGGCCGGTCTCGACAACGTCTCCGAAGGCCGCGCGATCCTGGGCCTGGGCGCGAGCGGGCCCCAGGTCATCGAGGGCTTCCACGGGGTGGCGTACGACAAGCCGTTGACGCGCACCCGCGAGATCATCGCGCTGCTGCGCGCCGGGCTGCGGGGCGAGCGGCTGAAGAGCGACGGGCTCTACAAGATCCCGCTGCCGGCCGACCAGGGCACCGGCCTCGGCAAGCCGCTCAAGCTGCTCAACAAGCCCGAGCGTGCCGACACCCCGCTGTGGGTGGCCGCGCTCGGTGACAACAACGTCGCCATGACCGCCGAGGTCGCCGACGGCTGGCTGCCGTTCCAGTTCCTCCCCGACAAGGCGCGCGACGTCTGGGGCGAGGCGCTCGACAAGGGCCTGGCCAAGCGCTCGCCCGACCTGAAGCCGCTGGAGATCTCCGCCGGCGGTCTGCTCGCGATCACCGACGACCCCGACGAGGCCAAGCGCCACCGCGACACGATGCGCGGACTGCTGGCGCTGAACGTCGGCGGCATGGGCGCCCGCGGCAAGAACTTCTACAACGACATGGCTGTGAAGTACGGCTTCGAGGCCGAGGCCAAGAAGATCCAGGACCTCTACCTCGACGGCCACAAGCGCGACGCCGAGGCCGAGGTCCCCGAGGCCTGGCTCGAGGCCGGCAACCTGGTCGGACCGGAGTCGTTCGTGAAGGAGCGGATCGCGGCGTTCAAGGAGGCCGGCGTGACCAGCCTCCAGGTGACGCCCGCCTTCGGCACCGACGGTCTGGCGTCGATCGCCCAGGTCAAGGAGTGGCTGGCCTGATATCCCCGGCCGGCTGTGAACTCGCTTACACCCACGGCCGGCCCGGACGTCCCGATGTGACGCTGCCCCCACGGGCATTGGTTGCATGGACGTATGTCTGAGCGGATCGTCAGCGCCATCACCGGGCCCGTCACCAAGTGGGTCGTGCTCGGCTTCTGGCTGGTGATGCTGGTCCTGATGGGGCCGCTGACGGGCAAGCTGGGCGATGTCGAGTCCCACGACAACTCCGACTGGCTCCCGGCGAACGCGGAGTCGACCCAGGCGATCGACGAGCTCGCCAAAGTGCAGGATCCCGACGACCTGACCACGACGATCGTCTACCACCGCGAGGGCGGACTGACGAAGTCCGACTACACCGCGATCGTGCTGCAGATCCCGGAGGTCGCGTCCTTGGACGGAGTGGTCACCCAGGAGAGCAAGCCGGATCAGCCGGTGATGCCGGCGATCGCCTACCCGACCGGGGAGAAGAAGGGCCAGAAGCACGGCCTGGTCTCCCCCGACGGCGAGGTCGCCACGGTCTCGCTCGTGGTCAACTACGCCGACGAGGACCCGACCGCTCTGCTCGACCTGCGCGACGACTTGGTCGAGATGACGAAGATCGACGGCGTCGACGTCTACATCGGCGGCGCGGGCGGCTCGACGGCCGACCAGATGGAGGCCGGCGCCGGGATCGGCGGCGCGCTGCTCTACGCCGCCGCCGGCGTGGTCATCGTGATCCTGCTGATCACCTATCGCAGTCCGGTGCTGTGGTTCCTCCCGCTCATCTCGGTGCTGGTCGCACTGGTCGTGTCGATGGGCGTCGTCTATCTCTGCGCGATGTACGCCGGGCTGACCCTCAACCAGATGAACCGGGCGATCCTCGACGTACTCGTCTTCGGCGCCGGCACCGACTACGCGCTGCTGCTGATCGCCCGATATCGCGAGGAGTTGGGGCGTCACGAGGACCGGCACAAGGCGATGGCGGCGGCGCTGCGCGGGTCGGCACCCGCGATCATCGCCTCCGCCGGCACCGTGACCGTCGGCATGCTCGGCCTGATGGTCGCCACGATGGGGTCGACGGCCAGCCTCGGCCCGGTCTGCGCGATCGGCATCGTCGCCGGTCTGATCGTGATGCTGACCCTGCTTCCGGCCCTGCTGGTGATCACGGGACGCTGGGTGTTCTGGCCGGTCAAGCCGGCGTACGGGACCTCCGGCGAGAAGAGCGGCGGCATCTGGGCGCGGCTCGGCGGCTGGATCCGGAAGCGGCCTCGGGCGGTCTGGATCGGCACCGCCGCTGCGCTGCTGGCCTGCTGCGGCGGGCTCTCGATGCTCAACATCACCACGCTGGACAGCTCGGAGACCTACACCAAGGACTTCCCGTCGCTGATCGGCGACCGGGTGCTCGAGGAGCACGACCTCGGCGATCCCTCCAACCCGATCCAGGTCGTCTCGGCCCAGGGCACCGAGAAGGACGTCGTCGAGGCACTGAGCAAGGCCGGTTACGAGGGCGTCACCCCGGTCACCGACGGCACCCACGAGGTCGCGCTGACCGCGGTACCGCTGGCCACCGACCCGATGTCGAAGGCGTCGTTCGACACCGTCGAGGACGTACGCAGCGTCGTCCACACCGTCGACGGCGCCGACGCGCTCGCCACCGGCACCGCCGCGATCCAGCTCGACATGGCCTCGGCGACCGACCGGGACACCAAGGTCGTGATGCCGCTGGTGCTCGGGCTGGTGCTGATCATCTTGATGATCCTGCTCCGCTCGGTCCTCTCCCCGCTGCTGCTAATGGCCACGGTCGTGCTCAGCTTCGGCGCCGCGCTCGGCCTCTCGGCGGTCATCTTCGACGCGATGGGATTCGCCGGGCAGGGCCGCGAGTTCCCGCTCTTCGTCTTCGTGTTCCTGGTCGCGCTGGGCATCGACTACAACATCTTCCTGATGCACCGGGTCCGTGAGGAGGTCGTCGCGCACGGCGACACCCGGCGTGCCTCGCTGGTCGCCCTCTCGGCGACCGGCGGCGTCATCACCAGCGCCGGCATCGTCCTGGCCGCGACGTTCGCGGTGCTCACCACGCTGCCGCACGTGAGCTTCATCGAGATCGGCCTGGCGATCGCCCTCGGCGTACTCCTCGACACCCTCGTCGTCCGCTCCATCCTGGTCACCGCCATCAACCTCGACCTGGGCGACGTCATCTGGTGGCCGAGCAGGCTGGCCCGCGGGCGTATGAAAATTCGTTCGCCTCATCCGGCGCCCGGTCGGAGGCCGATGCCCTCGCCCCAGCCCGTGCCCATGCGCGGTCCGCTACCCCCTCGGGACCTGCGGGGCCGACCTGATCTTCGGGGTCATCCGCAGCAGCCGCGGCCGGGGCCGCGCGATCCTGGTCGGTACTGAGGGCCTGCTGCGAATTCCGCGAAGTGTCTTTACGATGTGCCTACGACTCGGGTCGC
This sequence comes from Actinomycetota bacterium, assembly GCA_030862715.1. The sequence goes on from JALZDD010000936.1 coordinate 7,402, forward strand.
TCGGCCCGGTCGCTCCACTTCACTGACATGCGGGGCGTGCGACATGGGGCCAGACGACCAGGACAAGACGAGACCCGGTACGCCGCGGCCGACGCCGCCGCCGGCGCCTGAGCCGGCGAACCCGATCGACCCGGACGCGACCCGGATCCCCGGCTCGAGCCCCGCTCCGCCGCCCCCTCCGCCTCTCCCGACATCGGCTCCTCCGTCGTCTCCCCCTCCGTCGTCTCCCCCGCCTGCCCAGCCGCCGACCGCACCGCCCCCGCCGCCCCCCACGATGGCGATGCCCGCGGCACCGCCCAGCGGCTACGGGCCGCCTCCGGCGCAGCCGCCGCTTGCGTACGCCTCGGGCTATGGGCTGCCGCCGCACCACCAACAGCCGATGAAGAGCAACAAGGGGCTGCTGATCGGGCTGGGTGCCGCGGGCGCGGTGGTCCTCGTCGCACTGCTCGGCACCGGTGCGTGGGCGTTCTTCACCGGGCGTCTCGGATTCGGCCCGCTGAGTGCGGAGGACAAGAAGGCGGTGGTGGCGATCGCCGCGGACGCGCCGAAGCCGACCTGGGCCTCGGCCGGCGACGCCAAGTGTGCCGCCGAGCAGCTGGTCAAGGACGAGCGCAGCGACGCCCTGCGCAAGGCCGGCCTGATCCAGATCTCCGGTGAGTCGGTGACCTACACCGGCGCGTGGCGGGGACAGCAGGCGACGACGTACTCCGAGGGTCTGCTCTCCTGCTCCGGTGACTGGAGCAAGACGATCGGCAAGGAGTGGGCGCTGACCGACACCGACTGCCTCGGCGACGTCGACGAGACCGCGATGGCCGGTCTGATCACCACCCAGGTCATGGAGGTCGAGGACGCCGGCGTCACGATGCAGGCCGAGAAGGCGGTCGCGGCGCTGGACGAGTGCTACGTGAGCGACGAGCTCACTGCGCCGGCCGCGACGGCGACTCCCGCCGTGCTCGGCGTCGACTTCGCGGTCACGTCGCCGACCGTCGAGGGCAGCGAGGTGGTCGTGCAGGCGAAGTCCGCCGACTCCTCGGAGTGGGCGCCCGTGGACGGCGGGAAGATCAACATCCCCGTCCGCGAAGGCGGCCAGGAGGGCTGCGCGACCTTCCAGGCCTCGATCAGCTACCCCTGGGGCACCACCAAGACCAGCGAGAGCGAGGCCTGCGGGAAGGCGAAGGACCGCCGGCTGTGGTGGACGAAGG
>JALZDD010000136.1 GCA_030862715.1 Actinomycetota bacterium
GGCTGGTCCTCGGAGTCGAGGCCCTCGGCGTACCAGACGTTCCACTCGTCGAAGGAGATGTCGACCTGCTTGGTGTGCTTGCCGGCCGCCTTGACCGCGTCGATCGTGGCGACGACGCCGTCGATGAACGCGTCCATCCCGACGGCCTCGGCGAGGAACGAGGCGGCGTCCTCGGAGCGCTCCTGGTAGTACTCGTGCATCGAGATGTAGTCGATCTCGTCGTACGCGTGGGTCAGGACGGTGTGCTCCCAGGACCCGAACGTCTCCATGTAGCGGTTCGAGGAGCCGACCGCGACCAGCTCGATCGAGTCGTCGACGAGCTTCATCGCCTTGGCCGTCTCCTGCGCCAGCCGGCCGTACTCGCGTGCCGTCTTGTGGCCGATCTGCCACGGCCCGTCGAGCTCGTTGCCGAGGCACCACAGCTTGATGTCGAAGGGATCCTCGGCTCCGTTCTTCCGCCGCAGATCCGACCAGTACGTCCCACCGGGATGGTTCGCGTACTCGACCAGCGCTCGCGCCTCCTCGACCCCACGCGTACCGAGGTTGATCGCCTCCATCACCTCGACGCCGGCCTCGCGGGCCCAGCCCACGAACTCGTGCAGCCCGAACTCGTTGGTCTCGATCGTGTGCCAGGCGCCGTCGATGCGGCGGGGCCGGTCCGCGACCGGGCCGATCCCGTCCTCCCAGCGATAGCCGGAGACGAAGTTTCCCCCGGGGTAGCGCACCACCGTCGGCCCCAGCTCCCGTACGAGCTCGAGCACGTCCTTGCGATAGCCACGGTCGTCGGCGGTCGGATGGCCCGGTTCGTAGATGCCGGTGTAGACGCACCTCCCCATGTGCTCGACGAACGACCCGAAGAGACGTCGGGGTACGTCGGCGATCGTGAAGTCACGGTCGATGGTGATGCGTGCGCGGGTCATGGCAACAAACTATTACATCGTTGTAATGACACGGACAAGAGTCTCCGCCTCCCCTATTCGGTGGATCCCTTCCGCCCCCGACCGACCACGCCTCGATCACGAGTGCCAATGGGAAGCATGAAGTCCCGAAGGCGACGCTCCCGATGAGTACGACGCTGCTCATCGCCGCAGGTATGGGCTACCTGCTGGGCATCCTCGTCGGCGTCTGGATCGCACACGGCCGCTGGACCGCGCACTAGACGCCGCGGCCGAGCTACCGCGTCGTGCTCGCACGGACGACCAGCTCGTGCGGGATCGCCACCGCGCGAGGAGGGCTCGTCCGGTCCCCGATCCGGGTCAGCAGCAGGTCGACAGCCTCCTCGGCGAGGGCGTGCCGGTCCAGGGCGATGGTGGTCAGCGACGGGTTCATGAACCGGGCGTGCTCGACGTCGTCGAACCCGGTCATCAGTACGTCGCCGGGCACCGAGATCCCGCGCTCCAGGAGCACGTGCATCGCGCCGAGCGCGATCGAGTCGGTGAACGCGACGATCGCGTCGAAGCCGGCGTCGCGGGCCAGCAGCTCGGTGGCGGCCTCGGCGCCACCCGCCATCGACCACTCCTCGACGTACACCTCCAGCCGCAGGTCAGCCTCGATCCCGTGCTCCCGCAGCGCCCGGTGATAGCCCTCCAGCCGCTGGATGCTGGTCGCCGACGCACCGGTCGCGCCCGTCTCCCCACCCAGCGCCGCCACCCGTCGCGCGCCGCGCTCGAGCAGATGCTTTGTCACCTCATACCCGGCTTGCCGGCTATCGATCAGCACCCGGTCGACCTTGTGCTGCTCGACCTCACCGATCAGCACCACCGGCGGCAGCTGATCATCGTGGACGACGATGCTGTCCTGGAGCCGGATCGGGTTGAGGATCAGCCCGTCGATCTGGTGCTCGCGGGCCCGCGAGACCAGGTCGTACTCCCGCTTCGGCTCGGCCCCCGTCTCCTCGATCTGGACCACCATCCCGCGCTCGTGCGCCACCTGCACCACCCGATGCACCAGGTCCGCCGAGAACGCCGTCGCCAGATCCGGCAGCGCGAGCGCAATCACTCCGGTCCGACCGTTGCGCAGGCTCCGGGCACTCAGGTTCGGTACGAACCCCAGCTCCTCGACCGCCGCCAGCACCTTCTCCTGCGTGTCCGGACGTACGAACACCGTCCCGTTCATCACGTTCGACACCGTCTTCGGCGACACCCCCGCCAGCGCCGCGACATCCTTCACCGTCGCCCGCCGCGGCCCCCTGCTCATGGGGTCAGGGTAGATGAGCGCCCTCCAACACGGCGCCCGCAGCCGTCACACCCCGCGCACGCCGGCACCACGGACACGTCGGACGACCTCTTGACGCCCCTAGGAATCCATCGTCCTTGGAACCTTTCTGAAGCCAAGCATGGTGTCGGCGGCACGTACTAGCATCGAAACTGTGACGACACCCCCCGACTTTCGTCCTGCGCACAACAAGTTGGAGGCGGTAACCCGGATCAGCAGCGTGACCGGGGCACCGCCCGAGACGCTCGGCCCGGGAGGCAAGGAGCGGCGCTCCCTCCTGGCGAACCTTGCCGACGGTCTTGGCCTCGATCTTGACGCGAACTTGTCAAAGGTCGAGTTGGGTGAAGCGCTCGGGACTAGGCTCGGCTTTACCTGGGACTCTGCCTGTTGGTCGGCCGGGAACACGATCACGTTGACCGGCCTCAACCGAATCCTTGAAGCCGCTGAACAGTTCTTGTCGGTTCCCGGCACAAGCAGTCTCAACGAACACAGCCACGGAGGTACGGAAGTCTTGTCAGGCGACAGTTCTACGCAGATCGATCTGGACGAAGCACGTCAGGAAATCCAGGTAGCGATCGCAGAGTCGCTCGCAAACCTGTCTCAGCATGAGATTGCACCCCCTGACGTCCCTATGGACTGGGAGCCGTTCAAGGCTGAACCGCCCATCGATCTGCAGTCGGACGTATGGATGATGCGCATCGCGACGCTACAAGGCTGGCTGCGTTTCCGATCTCCTCTTGTCATGACGAGCCCCGATTCGTTCTGGGACTCGCTACTCTCCGAACTAGGTGTCGGCGCGGACGGGATCTCAGCAGGACTGCTGACTTTGGAAGCGCTCGATCATCTTCGGATCCGCGCGGAACACGCAGTGATGCACGCAGACGCGTTCGTCGCCGAAGTCCAGGCCGCAGATGGCGAGACCGCAGGTCCGTCGCGCTCATGGGGCGATGCTTGGGACGAGGTGGACGAGCTCGACGAGCAGCAGACGGCAGAGCCGCTGGTCGCAACCACCAACGTGTGGCCCATCTACTTGTTCAGCAAGAAGGCAGAGAAGGGCGGACTCAATCTGACTCCGTCCTACCAGCGCTCGGATGTGTGGCCACTAGCCGACCGGCAACTGCTCATCCAGTCGATCCTCCGCGGCGTTCCGCTCCCCTCGGTGATCCTTCTCAAGCCGGAGACCCCAGGGTTGCCCCACGAGGTCGTCGATGGCAAGCAGCGCTTGACGTCTATCTTGAGGTTCATCGGACAGCACCCGGTCGCTCTCGACAAGGTCCGAGAGGCCGACGAGCAGTTCCCAGAGGACAAGTTCGACAAGCTGTTCCATGAGGACTATCCAAAGTTCCGCAAGACGTGGAAGGCCCGGTTTGGCGAGGAACTGACAGTGACCCGCGAGGGTGACTACTATTTCCCGTTCAAGCTGCCGGTAAGCACAACCGGCCTTCCCGAGAACCTCCAACCCCTATTGGGAAAGTACTACACACAGATTCGCGAATCGGTCATCCCGATCGCCGGCGGCGATCTCCGGGTCGACGAACTATTCGAGGACGCTGTCGAGTACAAGATTCCGGTCATCGAGTACCAGCAGGCGACTCAGCGCCAGATCCATGATGTGTTCCGCCTGTACAACAAGCAGGGCAAGCACCTGAATGCGGAGGAGATCCGCAATGCGATCTACCACGAGCTCGGCCTGACTCGCGGGACTCTCGTAGCGGCTGGCGACGCCGACGACAAGGACCCGTTCGCAACGATCGCCCCTTTCCTGAGCGATATCCGCAGCGAGGTCGATCGACTGGGAGAGAACCTGAAGAAGTACGGCATCGGCACGAGCCGATACCGTCGGACGAAGTTGCTGTCATGGATGATCGCGCTGCTCGCATTTGATACGAGAGACAGTTCCGGCAAGGTCCGAATGCTCTCGACTGCTGGGCACATCAACGCGCTCTTCGATCGAGTCAAACGCTCGAAGACCGATCTCCTTCAGCGAGAATCCGCCATCCGCGACGTGACCGGACTCGTGGCCCGGGCTGTCGACATCCACCTTGGGGAACTCGCATGGCACGGGGCATTCCCGGTCGGCCAGGAACCAGGCACACCGCCCAAGAAGAAGGCCTGGCAGGATCTGCAGCTCGTAGGCACAGTGGTCGGCGTCGCCCTCGCCGTCGCCGTTCATGGCGATGCGGTGGAGGGCCATATCGAGGACGCCGGTGAGTTCCTCGAAGAGAGGAGCGCCAGCCTCGACTGGTGGCGCCCTAGCAAAACTCAGACCGCCACTCAGTGGAAGTACATCGCGCGCCTGGCAACAGACGTTGCGACCGCCCTCGGCGTGGACCCCGCAACAGCCGACAAGGAGCTGGAGCGCCGATTCGGCGGATCTGGCGCCGGTGCTCTCTTCCTGCTCGCTGAGGGATTGCCTGCTGGGCGGGTCTCCTAGTCGCCGTGGCTCCAGAAGTTGTTTCCCCTAATCCGCCTCCAACAGAGGTCGCGATGCCTGTCGGCTGGTGGGAGAACTACACCACCAGACTTCGCGCAGGTGTCACCGACGCAGCACTGTCGGTGATCGAGAAGGACTGCCGGTATGTAGTTGATAAGGGCGTTCTAGGTGCGGGAGCACCGGGTGGGCCCGGGTGGCCGACCAGTCGTGTGCGCACGGGGCTTGTGATCGGCGCTGTCCAGTCAGGAAAGACTGCATCCATGTTCGGCGTGACCGCCCAGGCACTCGACTCGGGCGTCGACATGGTGCTGATTCTCGCGGGCACACGACTGGCGCTTTGGCGCCAGACCGTCGAGCGATTCGTTCGACAGGTTGACTTCGAAGGATCAGCATTTCGGCTCAAGAAGCGCAGGCTGTTGTTCCCCGATCCGGGGTTCATGCTGTCAAGCAGCGGGAGCCTGCCGCCGTCCGATCTGTACTCGCTCGTACCCTCAGACGTCGAGCGGGCCATCGACAACAACCGGCCGATAGTCGCCTTCGCGATGAAACACCCAGACCACCTGCGGGCAGTCTCCCGGCAGCTCCGCGAGACCCTCTTTCCGCTCCTGGAAGCACGAGACAAGCCCTTCCACCTGGTCGTGTTGGACGACGAGGCTGATGATGGCTCGATCTTGGACGCTGTTGCCGAGCAGGGGATCGACCCCGTCATGGGACAGGTGAAGCAGACACCGCGATCGATCGCCGGAATCTGGCAACATCTCACCGAGTCTGAGACTGCCAGCAAGCACCTGTACGCAACATACGTCGCCTACACAGCGACCCCGCAGGCGAACCTCTTGCAGGAGAACCACAACCCGTTGGCACCGCGACATTTCGTCGCCTGCCTCCGCACACCTTTTGACGAGGGCGAGATCTCCCCTCGCCAAACCACGTTCAGGGAGCCGAGCGGCCTTCAGCGGTACTACACAGGTGGTGCCGTCTTCTACGAGCGTGGCGAGAATGCCAACCTTTGCCGCACAACGCCCGACGACCCAGACGAGGCTTTGAGGAGTGCCGTTCGGGCGTACCTGGTCGCTGGCGCGATCCGCAATGCCCGAGCGGCAGGCCTCGGGACCCGCGACGCCCGCGCGGCAACTTTCGAGTCACTTGATGGCTTAAAGGCCGCGGTACACGGGCCGCACACGATGCTCATCCACCCATCAGGTCTGGTCAGCGATCACTTTGCGACAGCGACCGACCTGCTCGCCTGGGCCGGAGCAACCGACGAGGCCACGGCGCGCAAGATGCTCGAGGAGGACGACACTTTCCTACCTGCAAGTCTTGGGGACGACGTCCTGCAGAACGAGAGCCAGTGGCAGGAGTGGCACGTGGCCTACACAGAGGCCGCAGGCGCCATCAAGAGCGAGTTCGACCTTGTCGCGACTCCGCAGGTCCCGGCGTGGGACACCGTCCGAGACCTCTTGATCGAGCAGGTGATCCCGGCAGTCCGTCTCGCGATCATCAACAGCGACGAACGGGCAGACGATCGGCCCGAGTTCGACCCCACCCAGTCAGAAGGCGCGTGGCGGGCGCCTCGAGACCTCGCCACCATCTTCATCTCCGGCAACGTCATGTCGCGGGGACTGACGTTGGAGGGCCTCACCACCACCCTGTTCCTGCGCCGCTCAAACAGCCCGTTCGCAGACACACAGATGCAGATGCAGCGTTGGTTCGGCTACAGAGGCCGCGATCTCGAGCTCTGCAAGGTGTTCCTGCCTAGCGAGCAACTGTCACTGTTCCGCCAGTACCACAGCACTGACGAAGCGATGCGACGAATGGTGATCGCAGCGATGAACGATGCCAGCAGCGACCGAGCACCACTACCCACGGTTCTGCATGGTCGCGACTTCCTCGCCACCGGGAAGATCGCCAGACTCTCCCAGGTCCCCCTGTCTCCAGGACCGCTGCCCATGATCGCGCTCACGAACAACGGCTCCGCTGACGACCCCAACCTGGGACTTCTGGCGAAAACCTTCGAAGGGGAATCCGACGATGTGATCGCCCGCGGCCGCCTGCGTGGCCGGGTTCTCGCCGAACAGTTCGAACTAGAACAAGTTGCGGACCTGCTAGACAACCTCAGGTACGAGACATATCGACCCGGCAGAAGCCACGCGACAGCCGAACATTGGGAAAAGCTGCAGGCGAGCCTCGAGTTCGACTCCTCTGACCCACTGTTGCCTCTCTACCGCGCACCGGAGCCTCCAGACAGGACGGCACACGACGCACCACTGACTCCATGCCCGTACAGCATCGCCGCTTACCTTCGTCTGTGGTCAGCCCTACTCAGCAGGCGGGCACCGGGATTCGTAGCGACCGATGATCCAGACCTTCTCTGGAGCATGACCGACCTGCAGGTCAAGAAGGCCCACCAGCCACGCTTCTACGTGGGCATCCGATACGGCGAGGCAGATCCGGTGACGACTGAACCGCTTGGGCAGTTGCCGTTCAGCATCCTGCCCATGAATCGCGCGATCGATGACGACCGCTTCATGAGAGGGTCCTGGGGCAGCAGGAACGAGTCGGCGTCTCCAGGCGGCTACCTTGGCGACGAGCTGTTCGACTATCACGTCAGTGGTCGGACGCCGCCGTACAAGGCGGTGGGCGATACCGACCGTTGGCGTCCTCCTGGTTCGGATGGCTTGGTCCTGTTCCATGTCCTCGAAGGGACCGCTGGACCGACTCTGGCCGTCGGCTTGGCGATCCCACGAGGCGGCCCAGATCAGATACCCGCGCTGTTGAACACGTGATTCTAAGGTCGGAACGGAGACAACGTTGACGGACTATGAGTCCCTCCTTGCGCGCATCATCGAGATCGAGGCACCGACACAGCCGGACGACCGTTCTGTCGAATGGGTTGACGGCGGCGAAGCGCTCGGGGTCGCTCGCACCTACAACAACCGGGTCGAGCTGTTCATCCCTGGTCCTGAGATCGAGGCACGGCTGCCGGCGGTGCGGGAAAACCTCGCTCATCAGACTTGGTATCGCACGTCCGGAGGCAGTCCTGAGTTCGAGGCCAGCAGACTGATACTTCCAGCGGCGGGCCACTTCAACCAGGTTGCGGCCTTCATATGCACCGAGCTGTTCCGGAACGGTGTTGCGGACGACGCCCAACGAGCCTTCACCATCACCGAGCCGGTCATCGACCTGGCCCTGATGCGACTGCATCTCAGCGATCAGGCGTTGACCGGGTTGATCGGCGAGCTGCTCCTCATGGAAGCCATGCTTGATGCCACGCAAGATGTCCCGGGCATCGAAGCTGTCTTCAACGCATGGGCCGGATTCGGAAGGTCAACCCGTGACTTCGCTCTCGGGAAACATGGCGTCGAGGTTAAGACCACCACGACGACAGCCTCTTCTCACCACGTTCAAGGCGTCCATCAGGTCGAAGCCCAAGGGGCCGAGAGCGCCCTAACCCTGGTCAGCATCAGCATCGAATGGCTGGAGGGAGCGACGGACGGAAGCGACACGCTTCCAGATCTCGTCAACCGCATCGTCCATCGAGTCGTATCTGTCATGGGGGCAGGTCCCTCTCAACAGATCCTGGCTGAGTTCCTGGTCCACGTGCACGACTACGGCGGCGGCGGCGACTCTGGCTATGACCATCCCACGATGGCCGAGAATCCCGCCTTCACCCGCCCATTCAGGCTGCGGTTCGTTCGCGGTTACGACATGACCGACCGAAACATCAAGGTCATCCGAACCGAAGACATCGTCGAACGGCCCCATACGGATCTGGCGTCGGTCGAGTTCCGGGTGCTGCTACCGACGAAGGTCTCTGGCGATCTGAACCCGGTAGTGGGTCTCAACAAGACTGCCTCCTCGTTGATCGGCATCGCGCCGGAGGCAGGAACACAGTGAGCCGAAGCCAGGCCCCAAGCCCGTCCCGAGACGACACGCTGAGCCTTCTCGTCACGGGAGTTCGAACGCCAGCTCTACCATGGGGTAGGGTCCAGCCATGAGCGTGTCGTACGATGGCAGGTTTACGTTTGTGGATCTGTTCGCCGGGATCGGTGGGTTTCACGCCGCGCTCAGCAAGCTCGGCGGCCAGTGCGTCTACGCCGCCGAAAAGGACCCTGCCGCTGCGAAGGTCTACCAGAAGGCGTGGAAGCTCGATGACCACGACGGGTTCGCGTTCACCGAGGACATCAACGATGACGTCGAGCCAATCGACGACCTCACCACCATCGACGAACTCGCCCGCATGGCGGCGAACGGCGGCGGCACCATCTCGGACAAGATTCCACGGGATTTCGATGTCCTCGCTGCGGGTTTCCCCTGCCAAGCCTTCAGCAAGTCAGGACATCAGCGAGGGATCCTCGACGAGACTCGCGGCACTCTCTTCTACAACATCCTTCGCATCGTGGCAGAGCGAAAGCCAAAGATCGTCTTCCTGGAGAACGTCCGAAATCTCGTCGGCCCAAGACACCGCCACACCACCTTTACAACCATCATCACTGCGCTTGAAGGTCTTGGCTACATCGTCAGCCCCGAACCGACGATCATCTCGCCGCACCGCATCCCACCGGAGATGGGTGGCGGACCTCAGATCCGCGATCGTGTCTACATCTTGGCCATCCGTGCTGACGTGACCTCAGAACAATTGCCGTTCCCGAAGTTCGAGTATCCGCCGGCTTGGAACCCGAAGACCGGGTGGAGCATCACCGAATCGCTCCTGCATGACGACGCACCAGCCGCGATCACCGACAGGTGGCTCGACAACCTGCCCGACCAAGGTCGTGCCAGTGAGTTGCGGGGTCTCCGCGGCGCTGACAAGCAGCATTCGATCGCAGGGGCCGACTGGTGGGTGGCCTGGGAGTCTCTCCTCAACGAGGTCGTCACGAGGCGTCATCTGTGGAGCGGCTCCGGCACCGCGCCGTTCCCCGGATTCCCCATCTGGTTCCGTGCAGCTGACGAAGCGTGGGAAGCACAGGAGCGTGCGGACGCTGATGCTCGCAACCTTCCCTGGAAGCACGAGTTCCTCGATAAGTCATTGCGGTTCCTCGCTGACTATTCCGAGGAGATCAACGCCTCTGGGGTGCTGCAGCGAATCCTCGACATGCCGCACAACAGCTGGCGAAAGCTTGAGTGGCAGGCCGGCGACGCGATCTCACTAGATGAGTGCCTCATCCAGTTGCGGCCATCTGGGGTTCGGATCAAGAAGGCGAACTACACGCCAGCGCTGGTGGCAATCAACCAGACGCCGATCCTCGGTGAGGAGCGGCGTCGGCTCACCCCGTACGAGGCAGGACGACTGCAGGGTTTCCCTGACAACGTCTACAAGGCGATGTTGGAGACTGACCAGAAGCCGGCGGAGCGCTACAAGCAGTTCGGCAACGCAGTGCACGTCGGCGCGGTCACCTACGGTCTGACCCAGTTCATAAACCACCACTTCAAGGGTCAAGCACCAAATGACCCAAGTCTGCGCGTCCTGTGGGACAGAGCTCGCACGAGCCCAGCTTGGAAGTCGGTCGAAGAGGCCGACCACCTGGACTTCTAGGCGTCAGACGGATGGCGCCCTTACCACGTGAGCCCGAGGCCCAGCATGTCCCTGCGCACCCAGGGTCATCATCAACCTCGGCGTCTCGGCGGATGAGCAACGCGAAACGGCGTGACACAGACGCTGAGTTGGCACTGCGTCGCGAGCTGCACCGTCGGGGCCTGCGCTACCGGGTCACCTACCCAGTCCCTGGGCAACGACGCCGCACCATCGATATCGCCTTTACAAAGGCGCGCGTCGCAGTCTTCGTCGACGGCTGCTTCTGGCACGGCTGCCCAGAGCACGGGACGAGGCCGCGATCCAACAGCGAATGGTGGCTGACGAAGCTTGCGGCCAACAAGGCACGCGACGAAGACACCAATTTGCTACTGGAACAGATCGGTTGGACCGTCATACGCATCTGGGAGCACGAATCATCAATCACGGCCGCCAACCGTATCGGCGCGGAATTTAAGCGACACAGTTGAAAATTCAGGTCTTTCCATCGCGGTTGACCACTATGTGAAGGATCCGCGCAAAAGTAGAGGCTAGACGAAACTCCCGAAGCCGGGAGTTTCTTCTCTTATCCGATGTTCTGCTGGACGCACACAACGGGAAACGACCTGACGGGCGATCGGCTAGTCAGAACGGATCATTAGGAGCGTTGTTGTTCGTCGCAACGTTGCTGACAGTGCTCCCGGGCGGGAACGCGGCCTTGACTCCGTGAGCGAGCATCTGGGTGACGAGCACTGTCACACCCCAGCGAATGTTCTGCGCAGCGTAATCGGATGCCTGTTCCTTGGTTTCCACGAATGGCGAACTGAGGCTAGATACGCCCTCGAACAACGCGGTGAAGGCTTGATGTGCGATCCCCTGCATTGCAGTCACGTCGGAAACTGTGAGATCGAATTCGGCGGTCACTCGATAAGTCGGCATTGGAATGCCCTCCCTTGACTCACCGATAATAGGCCGTGGGCAAGGTCCGCGAAGGAGAACGAGAAAGTCCGTCGCCCCCCCTCGATGGATCCCACCCGCCTACTTCATGGTCTTGCCCTTCCACGTCGCCCGACGGTTCGCCTTGTCCGCCTTTGCGATGCGCTGCTTCGCGGCGGGGGCGAGGTGTAGGTCACGCTCGATACCCACCGCGTTTGCCGCCTCACGTAGTTGGCTTCTACGCGTACGGGCAGGGTCGATGTAGTCCATCGCAGTTCCGGCCCAGATCAGCGACGAGACGATGTACCAGAGCCAGAGACCCTCATCGAGCAGTGGCCGAGGGTCGAGGCTGATTCCCTTGACGTCGTCGCCGGTGTCGTTCGGGGTCATGTACTGCTCGATCAGGTGGATACCCGCGTGGCTGTACCGGCTCATGAGTCGGTAGTTCAGGTACGCGTCGGGACCGCCCGGCTCCAGGTCGTTGCACAGCGCTTCGAATGCCCTCGCCTGTTGGTCAGACGATGTCTCGAACCGCTCGGCGTCTAGACGAGGAAGATCGCTCGCCGCTGCGGAAGCACGCATCGCGGGGCTGTTCGATTTGGCCATGGTCTTGACTGCGTTTCTGTGCTGCCGGACCTCCTCGTTGGCGAGGGCTCCACCGCCGTCAGAGTTCTGCGCCAGCCACATCGCGGTCAACGAGGATTCCAGCATGAGTCGCACTAGGGGGATAGCCTCGAAAAGCACGCCTTCGCCACGGAGGCGGATCACGACCCGGCCGAGTCGGTGAACGTGCGCCGCGAGACCGAAGATCGACAGGAACCTGCCCTCAGCGGGCCGTTGACCCCGCTGGCCCATCTCCCAAGAGCCGTCAGGGTGGGCCTCCCAGGAGGCCATCAGCTCGGTCGCGATATGCACCAGGCCCTTGGGATCGGTCGTGTAGTCCTTGTCAGACAAGTCGCTTGCTCCGTTCTCGAGACGCGCATGTGCCAGTCCAGGTGACCCGGCCCTCTCGCATGCTGCCACAGGCAGTTATCCGCCTTCCCCCCTGCGGGAAGACCACCGAGTGCTTGCGGGACGTAAGGAGCGAGCGGCCCGCGGTCAGCGGCGCGTGCCCGTGAGATGGTTGGCAATTGTTGCCTCGGGCGTACCCGGCTCCAAAGGCATCGGATCCCACCGCTCCTTCGGAAGGACATGCAACTTGGGTCCGACGTCTGGGATCAGTTGGATCAGCCAACTTGCGAACTCGGCGGCCGTTTCTGGGTCTGCCGGATCCAGTGAGAGGTAGTCGCCCGTGCGAACCATCGCGACGCCGAGTTCTCGCTTGGGTGGGGCGAAAGGAATCAGCGCGTGTAGCGCCATCGGCGCGTTCGGATCAGCCTCGACAGACACACGCGCGCCAGGCCATCGGGCGCGTATCTGTGCAGCGAGATCGTGAGGCTTGAGCGACCACTCTGGCTGCTCGAGTGGTGCCAGCACGTATTCAGGCATCGTCGTCCTCTTCTCCATGCTCGGTGCGAACCCAGCCTGGAACCTTCAGGTGGGTCATGCGCTCGTGGATGAACTGGGCAGCCTCGTCGTTGTTCGTCACGATCTCAAGTCCGTTAATCGGGATCTGATCATCATCGATGACCCCTTTGTACTTTAGAAGACGGTCGTCCATGTCGAGGACAGCTCTCTCCCTCAAGAATGGCGGCAGGCTGTCTGGGCGATAGAACGATGAGTCACCGTCGCCGACATGCTTTGCATCCTGCGCGGCGCCGAACTCCTCATTGATGCCGTCGGCCCAGGCAGCCTGCGGCAGCTTCTCGTCCTCTGTCAGGCGGTACTCGACGGGACCACAATGCCTTCGTTGGAACTCGTACTCTGCTCCAGACTGGTCGACAGAGCGGATCCGCCCGTTGGACCTGAGGTTGTTGAGGTACGACCCAAGAGCCGAGCGCTCCTCGGTGCTCAACCGGGGGACGGTCGGCGCCGAATGCACCTCGGTGATCGCTGCGTCAGGGCGCCTGATTCGGACCGGGGCTCCTGTCTGCGCCGCGACAGCAGGACCAACGTCAGAGTCGACAGCGTGTCCGCTCGGCGAGCGGGACGTAAGAGCATCAGTGATCGCAACGACGTGCCCAGGAACGACCTGAGAGCCTGTCGAGCGTGGGACAGCAAGGACGTCTGGCCTCTCCCGTTCCGGAAGGACGTATCCGTAGCTAGCGTGCGCGGGCCTGTCGGAGTAACCGGGGATGAATGCCGGTCGGCTTGCTGGAACCGCACTCGAGATCGCTGATTGAGGACGCGCTGCCGCCTCGAGTCCGTCCTGTGCGCCGTGTCGGATCGCGAGCCGTTGGCGCATAGCCCGGCGGACGTGGTCCAAGCCGGGGATGCTGTAGGCGGCGGGTCGGGTCAGGCGCCAGGCCAGCACGGTCAGCACCGCGATCAGCCCCAGCTTCAGCACGAACCACATCGTCGAGGTCAAGATCGCCGAGTCCAGCCGCAGCAGCAACAACGCGACC
>JALZDD010000139.1 GCA_030862715.1 Actinomycetota bacterium
TGGTACCTCGGCTACGTCGACGAGGCGATGAACCACTTCATCGACGCCCGCGGGGTGCCTTACTCCCGCTGGCAGGAGCTGGGGGTCGACGCCCACCTCGCCCACGCCGACCTGGACTGGAAGGCCGGCATCGGCTTCGGTGACCGCGTCCAGGTGCCGGTGCGCACCACCCGGATCGGCACCAAGAGCTTCACGCTCGAGTTCGAGTTCCGCCGGGGCGAGGACGTCACCTGCGCCGTGTCGGTCGTCTACGTGATCGTCGCTGCCGACGGCTCGGGGTCGATCGCCATCCCGCCCGAGATCGCCGCCGCGATCGAATAGCCGCGCAAGAACGGTCAAGCGACCCGGGGGCCGTCGGTGTGAGACTCGTCGTGTGCACGAGACAGACGAAGAGATCGCCGACCTGCAACGCCTCCTGGACGCATCGATCGGCCGCGCGAGCGGCCATCTGACCGGCATCGTCAACGACGACCAGCGCCTGAACGCCCGTCAGCTCGTCACCGAGCTGACGGGCATGAAGGTGTTGGTGCTGGCCACCGTGACCGCCCGCGGCGAGCCGCGCACGAGCTGCGTCGACGGCCACTTCCTACACGGTCGCTGGCTGTTCGGGACCTCTCCCACCGCCATCAAGGCCAAGCACATGCTCGCCCGCCCGGCGGTCAGCGCGACCCACGTCGACGGTGAGCGCATCGGCGTCTTCACCCACGGTCAAGCGCACGTGGTCTCCGAGGGGCCGGAGTTCGAGGACCACAACGCCTACTTCACCGAGTTCTACGGCTCGGACCCGCAGACCTGGGAGGGGCCGGGCGTCGTCTACGCCACCATCGAGCCGAGCTGGATGGTCGCCTACGCGGCCGACCCTGCCTCGTTCCCGGGCTGAGTGCTTTACTCGGCACCACGAACAAGGCTCGTCTTGATCTCCGTCTTGAGCACCTTGCCGACCTTCGAGCGCGGCAGGTCCGGCCAGACCTCGATCTGCTTGGGTGTCTTGACCGCGCCGATCCGCTCCTTGACGTACGCCTTGAGGTCGGCGACGTCGACCTCGGCACCGGGCCGGGGCAGGACGACGGCGGTGACGCGCTCGCCCCACTTCTCGTCGGGGAGCCCGATCACCGCGCAGTCGGCGACGGTGGGGTGGGTCATCAGCGCCTGCTCGACCTCGGTGGAGTAGACGTTGAAACCACCGGTGATCACCATGTCCTTGGCGCGGTCGACGATGTGCAGGAAGCCGTCCTCGTCGAGGAAGCCGATGTCGCCGGTGTGGTGCCAGCCGTGCGCACTCGCCTCGGCGGTCGCCTCGGGGTTGTCGAGGTAGCCGCGCATGACCAGGGAGCTGCGTACGACGATCTCGCCACGCTCACCGGAGCCGAGCAGCGTGCCGCGCTCGCCCATGATCGACACGGTCACCAACGGTGCCGGACGACCGGCCGAGGAGAGGCGCTCGGTGGCGACGGTGCCGTCCTCGTGGAAGTGGTCGGCGGGCGCCATGGTCGCGATCATCATCGGCGCCTCGGTCTGCCCGAACAGCTGCGCCATCACCGGACCGATCCGGGTCAGCGCCTCCTCCAGGCGCGTCGCCGACATCGGCGCCGCGCCGTACCAGAAGCAGCGCAGCGAATCGAGGTCGGTCGACTTCAGCGCCGGGTGGTCGAGCACCAGGTAGATCAGCGTCGGCGGCAGGAATGTGTGGGTGACATGGTGGCGCTCGATGTGCTCGAGGAACGCGCCCACGTCCGGCGTACGCATCACCACGATCTTGCCGCCCAGGCACAGCACCGGGAAGCAGAGCACCCCGGCGGCATGGGTGAGCGGCGCGAGCGCGAGATAGGTCGGACGTTCAGGCGCGCCCGGCCACGGGTAGGCCATCAGGGTGATGGCCGACATCGTCTCCAGGTTGGCGCCGGTGAGCATGACGCCCTTGGGGCGCCCGGTGGTCCCGCCCGTGCCGACGACCATCGTCAGATCGTCCACGTCATCAAAGGGCTCGAACACCTCGTCGGCAGAGCCGAGGAAGTCGTCCCAGCCGATCACCCAGTCATAGGTCGCATCGAGGCAGACCAGGGTGGTCAGCTCCGGCAGGTCTCCGCGGATCTGGTCGACCAGACCGGCGAAGGACGACTGGAAGATCAGCGCCGAGCAGCCGAAGAGGTCGAGGAGCTCCCGGTTCTCCGCTGCCTCGCTGCGCGGGTTGATCGGGCACCAGACGCCGCCGGCGCGACTGATCCCGAAGACGGAGGCGAAGGCGACCGGGTCGTTGGCCGAGAGGATGGCGACCTTCGCGCCCGGGGCGACGCCACGGGCCCGAAGGCCCGCGGCGACGCGCACCGAGAGATCGACGACCTCGGCATACGACCAGGTGTCCTCGCCGCAGACGAGACAGGGCGCGTCGCCTCCGAGCGAGGCACCCTTGTCCAGATAGTCGACGAGCCGCATCAGGCCGCCCTCAGCCGCGCTGCCGGGTCACGACCGGCTCCGAGACGAGCCCGAAGGCCTGCAGTTGGCCGAGGAGCTCGCGGTGGCCGAACGCCTGGCAGCCCGAGGCGAAGCCCACCCGGCGAGGCGGCTGCTGGAGCAGCGAGTAAGCGACGTACGCCTGGAGAAGCCCGGTCTGCTTGTAGTTCTGGTTGCCGTGGATGACGCAGTGCGCGCGTCCGAGCGGGCCGGAGGCGTGCACCGAGTCGAGCGACTTGTTCAGCCGCGGGTTCTCGCGCGGCGGCATCTGGTTCATCACCTGCGCCGCGGTGGCGGTCAGCGCCTCGTCGCGCTGCTCGGCGTCCATGTCCTTGGTCGCCTCCAGCGCAGCCGCCACGATCTGCGGCACGCCGTTCATCAGCGCGGCGTTGAAGACGCCACCCTGGGCCTTGCAGCTGGCCACCTTCGGGTCGCGGCGATACCAGACCGGGTGCGAGGTGCCGCCCCACGGCAGCGAGAGCGCCAGCTCGTGCTGGCCCGGGACCACGAGCGGGACCAGTCCGGCGGTGGGGTCGAACTCGACGTACGCGTTCTGTTCCAGGTAGTGCGCCTTCGAGGTCGCCGCGTTGACCAGGATCGTGCGGGTCGAGGCGATCGTGGGGGAGCCACCCCAGAAGACCGCGATGTCGAGGGTGTCGAGGCCGGGCTGCTCGAGGCAGATCTCGGCGGCGATCTCGCCAGTGGTGTACATCTGCGCGATGCCGGGCGCGAGCAGCAGGCCCTTCTCGGCGAACCCGTCGCTGTAGGTCTCGTCGCAGGTGATCAGCCAGTCCTGCTCGCCGGTGGTGTCGGTGTAGTGGACGCCGGCGGCCATCGCCGCCTCCACGACCTCGGGACCGTACGTGGAGAACGGGCCGACGGTGTTGAGGACGACGCGCGCGCCGGTGAGCAACTCGGTGAGCGCCTCGACGGAGTGCTCGACCTCGGCGATCTCGTAGTCGGCGGTCTCGATGCCGGGCACGTTGGCGGCCATCGAGGCGACCAGCTTGTCCTTGGAGCGGCCGGCGGCCACGAACGGCACCCCGAGCTCGCGCAGGTATTCGCAGACCAGCCGGCCGGTGTAGCCGGAGGCGCCGTAGACGACGACGGGCTTGTTTCCACTCATGGTCACATCCCCATTCCGCCGTCGACCGGCAGGCCGACTCCGTTGATGAACTTCGCCTGGTCGGAGGCGAGGAAGACGACCGCGTCGGCCATGTCCTCGACCGTGCCGAGCCGACCCGACGGGGTGAGCTCGATGACGCCACCGACGGCCGCATCGGGAGACTCGAAGAGCCCGAGGTTGGCGCAGTCGACGGCCAGGCCGACACCCATCTCGGTCGGCACCAGGCCGGGGTAGACGCAGTTGACGCGTACGCCGTAGCCGAGCTTGCCGCTCTCCATCGCCGCCACGCGGGTCAGCCGGTCGACGGCGCTCTTGGTGGCCGAGTAGACCGAGATGCCGGGGAAGGCGATGGTGGCCGCGACCGAGGCGACGTTGATGATCACGCCTCCGTTGCCCGCGGCGCCGTCGGGCCGCATCGTACGCAGCCCGTGCTTGAGGCCGAGGGCGGTGCCGAGCACGTTGACCTCGAGCATCTTCCTCACATCGTTCGGGTCGAGCTCGGTGACCAGGCTGGTGACCTCGACACCGGCGTTGTTGACCAGGATGTCGAGCCCGCCGAGACCCTCCACCGCGGCGGCCGCGGCCGCCTCCCAGGAGGCGTCGTCGGTGACGTCGAGGTGTACGAAGGTGCCGCCGATGGACTCGGCCACCTTGGCGCCCTGGTCGTCCTTCACGTCGGCGACGGCGACCTTGGCGCCGGCCGCCGCGAGCGCTCGGGCCATTCCTTCGCCCAAGCCTTGGGCACCGCCGGTGACGAGTGCTGTACGTCCACTCAGGTGGGTCATCTGTGACTCCTTCGTCGATGTGATCGGGCTCACAGACAATCGTGAATCTTGACGAGTGTCAAGATTTTTCTTGACGATTGACCAGAAAATGGTCCGGATGGGATCCGGCGGCGCGCGGGAGCGGGTATCGTTGCCGCCCATGACCCAGGTCGCCGCACCCAAGTCGCCTCGCCGCACGCCTGCCGACAAGCACGACGAACGCCGCAAAGCGCTCGCCGAGTCGGCGCTGCGTACGCTGGGGGAGCTGGGCTACGCCCGCGCCAGCCTGCGCGAGATCGCCAACAACTCCGAGTTCAGCCACGGCGTCGTGCACTACTACTTCAACGACAAGCTCGAGCTGATCGTCTTCTGCGTGCGCTACTACAAGGAAACCTGCGTCCACCGCTACGACGGCGTCGTCGCCGAGGCCACCTCCCCGGACGACCTCGTCGCCCGGTTCGGCGACAAGCTGGTCGAGACGATCGTCGAGGAAGCGCCGATGCACCGGCTCTGGTACGACCTGCGCTCGCAGTCCATGTTCGAGGAGAGCCTGCGCGAGGCGGTCACCCAGATCGACAAGAGCCTGGAGGACATGATCGCGCGGGTCGTGAACCGCTACGCCGCCCTCGCCGGCACCGAGCCCGCGATCGCGGCGCCGGTGGTCTACGGCATGTTCGACGGCCTCTTCCAGCAGGCGCTGCTGGGCCACCTCAACGGTCGCGACGGCGCCCTGGAGGATCTGCGCAACCAGGTCGCCGGACTGATGCCGATGCTGCTCGCGCCGAAGGCGTAGGGCTCAGACCACCATCGCGACCACGGCCGCCGCGGCGAGGATCGTCGCGGCGACGCGTACCCTCCCGATCGGCTCGCGCAGCACCAGCGCCGCCGAGAGCGCGACCCAGATCAGGCTCGAGCTGCGCACGGCGGCGACCAGCGAGACCGGCGCGTGCAGGGTGGCGTAGAGACTGAGGACGTACGAGGTGGGGATCAGCACCGCGAGCACAGCCACTGTGCGCGCGTGGATCCTGAGCTGGCGCAGACCCTCGGCGTACTTGCCATGCACGATCACGCTCCACAGCACCACCTGGATCACCGTGCCGACGGCGTAGTAGGCGATCGGGTCGAGGCCGCGCTCGACGACGACCCAGCCGTCGTAGGTCGTGTAGCCGGCGATCGATACGGCGATGCAGGCCGACCACAGCAGCGGCTTCGCCTGCAGCGATCCCCGGGTGCGGACGGTCTCGAACAGCAGCGCCCCGACCGCCGCCGCCATCAGGAGTACGCCACCCCACTGTGCCCAGCTCAGCCACTGCCCGAGCACGACCATGCCGGTGAGTGCCACCACGACGGGGGCCAGGCCGCGGGAGAGCGGGTAGATCTGGCTGACGTCGAAGTCCTGGTAGGCGACCTGGACCAAGCCCATGGTCAGCGCGTGCATCGCGGTGCTGCCGAGCGAGAGCAGCAGGAGCTCCCACGTCACCGCCATGCCGTGCCCGCGCACGATCATCACGACTGCCGTGACCGTGACGACCAGGCAGCTCTCCACGATCGCCACCGCCCACAGCGCTGGTCTCCCCGCGGGCGCGATGGTCTTCGACGCCGTGTTCCAGGCAGCGTGGGCGAGCGCCGAGCCCAGGGCGAGAACGACTCCGAGCAGCAGCATTCGGGCGAGCCTACGGCGTCGCTGCACGCATCGTCACCGGACTCCTCCTAGGGTGGGGCACTCCAACCCCACAACACCGAGGACTTCTGTGATGGACCCCGTCGACCTGGCTCTGATGCTTCTCCGGCTCGCGGTGGGTGGCACGATGATCGCCCACGGCGTCAACCACTGGCGCGGAGGCGGCAAGATCGCCGGCACCGCCGGCTGGTTCGAGAGTCTCGGCCTGCGCCACGGCACCCTGCAGGCATGGGCCAGCGTGGTGACCGAGATCGGTGCCGGCGTACTGCTGATCCTGGGCCTGATCACGCCGTTGGCGGCAGCCGGGGTCGTCGCGGTGATGCTCGTGGCCGCACTGCTGGCGCACCGCCCCAACGGGTTCTTCATCTTCAAGGATGGCTGGGAGTACGTCATGATCCTGGCCGTCGTCGCGGTCGTGCTCGGCGTCACCGGTCCCGGGACGATCTCGCTCGACTCGGCCCTCGGCATCGTCTACGACGGATGGGTCGGCGGCGCGGTTGCGCTCGGCGCAGGTGTCCTCGGCACCGCACTGCTCCTCGCCGCGTTCTGGCGCCCGCAGCGCCAGGAGGCTGCCACGGAGGACGACGAGGAGCCGACGCCGGAGGCCTGAGTCCGGCGCCGACCAAAGTCGAGGGTCCGCACCGACAGAAGGCCGATGTGGCGTGGCCTGCGGGTTCCTAGCCTGAATCCATGCCTCGCCCACGGTTGGCCCCTGCCGGACTACTGGTCGCGACGCTCGGCCTGCTCGGGCTGGGTGTCGTCGGCCCGCCGGCCGCGGACGGTGGGCTCAGGATCCCGCCGGGAGTGCCGATCCTGTTGGCCGGTGCGGTGGTGACCTGGTGGTGGCGCGGCGCTCCCGGTGCCGTCCTCGGGCTGGTCGCAGTGAGTGTGGTGACGGTCGCCTCGCTCGGCTCCGGCCTCGGGCCGGACCTGATCGGCGCCCGCGGGTTGCCGGAAGCCGTGGCACGCTGGGTCCAGGTGGCGGGGCTGGCTGCCGCGGCGTACGCCCTGGCCCGGCGGCTGGTGGCACCACGGTCGCCGGACGAGACAGCCGGTGAACGACCTCGCCGTGACCGGAGCAAGGTGCTCCAGATCGCGGGCCTGCTGGTGCTGTGCGGGATCGGGGCCGAACTGCTGGCGGCGTACGGGGACAGCACAGGCGACCCGGGAGGGATCGCGTTCGCGCTGGTCTTCTTCGGCGCGCTCTACGGAGCGCCGGCGCTGCTCGCCCGGGAGCTGGCCCGTCGCCTCGGCTGGGGCTGGCCGAGCCTGTTGCTGGTCTTCGCGGCGCTGGGTACGGCACAGGCGGGCCTCATCGACCAGTCCCTGTTCAGCGCCGACTACGGCGGATACGAGGGTTGGGAGGAGAACCGGGGGCCGACCCTGATCCCGGCCATGGGACTCAGCGGCTACAACGCCTACTCGTTCATCGTCGGGCACGTGATCTTCAGCTTCGCCGCGCCTGTCGCGCTGGCTGAGGCGTGTGTGCCCGCTCGGGCGAGGAAGCCGTGGCTGGGGCCGATCGGCATCACCTTCGCCGCGCTTGCGTACGCCCTCGCCGCCGTGCTGATCGTGACCGACCCGGAGTCACGGTCGGGGAGCCAGGCGCAGCTGCTCGGCACAGCCGGGGTGGTCGGCGCTCTGCTGCTCCTCGCCGTCATCGTCGGCCGGCGCCGCCGGGTGGAACCCGCCGGAACCGGAGCGCGTGAGGTCTCGATCTGGTTGGTTCTCGGTGTCGCGTTCGCCCTCGCGCTCGTTCCTGATCTGATGCCCGCGACCTGGCTGGGCGTGATCGCCGCGGTGACCGCGACCGCGACGATCGGGGTTCTGATCCTTCTTGCCGCCCGGACGCGAGCGTGGACGATCCGGCACACGGCGGCGGTCGGCGCTGCCTTCCTGCTCGAGCGGGGGTTGCTGGCGTTCACCTACTTCCCCCTCATCGGCGACGTCGCGCCGGTCCCGAAGTACGCGCACAACGTGGTCATGCTCCTCGTCGTCCTGCTCGCGACCTGGCTGGCGCTGCGCGGCCGGGTCGCGGCTAACGCTGCGAGCGGATCCCGAGCCGAGCGGTCTCCCCGGTGGCGGAGCGCTCGAGCTCGGCGATGAGGGTGCGGGCGTCGTAGCGGCCCTCGTGGCGGTGTGACCCGACGAAGAACGTCGGGGTGCCGCGGGCGCCGCTGTCGTTGGCCGAGGCCATGTCGTCGCGGACGTGCTCGGCCAGCTCCGGGTCCTCGAGGTCGCGGAGGAACTGCTCGACGTCGAGCCCGAGGACTCCGGCGTAGCCGGCCAGGTCCTGGTGCTCGAGCTCGTTCTGATGCTCGAAGAGGTGCTTGTGCATCTCCCAGAACTTGCCCTGCCGGGCGGCGGCCTCGGCGGCGACGGCAGCCAGCTCGGCATGCGGATGCTGGGTGAGGGGCAAATGGCGTACGACGTAGCGGATCCGGGGTCCGAAGTAGTCGCGGACCTCGTTGGCGGTGCCGGTGGCGCGGGCGCAGAAGGGGCACTCGTAGTCGAGGTACTCGACCAGGGTGACCTCGGCGTTCTCGTCGCCGTAGATGTGGTCGCGCTCCGGGTCGACCGGCGGCGAGAGCAGCTTCGGCAGGGCCGCGTCACGCTGCCCGAGGAAGCGCGCGGCGAGCTGGAAGATCACCCAGCCGAGCGCGGAGGCGATCACGACGGCGAGAAGCACGCCGACGATCGCATCGCGCTGCAGCGTCTCGGAGTCGAAGGCGAGGGTGGTGATCAGCAGCGCGACGGTGAAGCCGATCCCCGACAGCGCGGCGCCGCCGAGAACATGGCCGCCGCCGACGCCCTGGGGCAGCCTGCCGAGCCGTAGCCGCGTGGCCACGAGCGCGCCGCCGCCGATCCCGAGCGTCTTGCCCAGCACCAGGCCGGCCACGACACCCCAGGTCACCGGTGAGCTCAGCGCCTCCCCGAGCACACCGTTGCGCAGGTCCACGCCCGCGTTGGCGAGCGCGAAGACCGGCACGATGAAGTAGCTCGTCGGTACGTGCAGCGTCTCCTGGAGCCGCTCGTTGACCGAGATCGTGCGGGTCAGCTCGTCGCGAGTCTCGCGTTGCAGCGTGGGCAGCGGCGACTGCCGGAACGCCCGGAACCGCGAGGTCGCGACCTCCATCTGGGCGCGG
Source organism: Actinomycetota bacterium (assembly GCA_030862715.1). Next base: position 9,169 of record JALZDD010000139.1, read on the forward strand.
GTCGGCTCCGCTGCCGGGACCAGCAGGCCGGCCAGCATCCCCGCGATCGAGGCGTGCAGACCGGCGCCGAGGGTGGCCACCCAGGCGATCAGGACGAGCAGTACGAAGGGCCCGGCCCGCCACACCTTGACCCGGTCGAGCACGAAGATCCCGACCAGGGCCAACCCGGCGACCACCAGCGGTCCGACCTCGAGGTTCTCGGTGTAGGCGACCCCGATCACGCTGACCGCGACGATGTCGTCGATGACGGTCAGGGTGAGCAGGAAGATGCGCAGCTGGGTGGAGACCGCCGGCCCGACGAGCGCGAGCATGCCGAGCAGGAAGGCGGTGTCGGTGCCGATCACGATGCCCCACCCGCGCGCCGCCTCGCCCGAGGGGTTCAGCAGCAGATAGATCAGGGCCGGCAGGAGAAGGCCGCCCGCACCTGCGATCAGCGGCACCACCATGCGGCGGCGGTCGGTGAGCTCGCCGA
>JALZDD010000857.1 GCA_030862715.1 Actinomycetota bacterium
TGGTCGCGGTCCGGATGGTCTCCGAGGGCGTCGACGTGCCCCGGCTCGCGGTCGGGGTCTACGCGACCACCACCTCCACGCCGCTCTTCTTCGCGCAGGCGGTGGGGCGCTTCGTACGTGCTCGTACGCGGGGCGAGACCGCCTCCGTCTTCCTGCCGTCGGTGCCGAACCTGCTCGGCTTCGCCTCCGAGCTGGAGCTGCAGCGCGACCACGTCCTCGGCAAGAAGGTCACCAGCGAGGACGACATCTTCGCCGCCGAGGACGCGCTGATGGCCGCGGCCAACGCCGAGGAGGGCGCCTCCGAGGAGGAGCTGGGAGCCTGGGAGGCCATGGGCTCCGAGGCCCGCTTCGACCGGGTGCTCTTCGACGGTGGCGAGTTCGGCCACTCCGGCGAGGTGCACGTCGGCTCGGAGGAGGAGATGGACTTTCTCGGCATCCCCGGGCTGCTCGACACCGACCAGATGAAGACCCTGCTCCAGCAGCGGCAGAGCGACCGGGCCCGCAAGCAGAAGTCGGCCTCGGCGCCCGTCGCGGCCGACGAGCCCGTCGCCGCTGTCGCGGCCCACGAGCAGCTCGCCGTGCTCCGCCGCGAGCTCAACGGCCTGGTCGCCGCTTGGCACCACCGCACCAAGACGCCCCACGGCGTCACCCACAACCGGCTCCGCAAGGAGTGTGGCGGCCCGCCCGCCGCGGTCGCCAACGCCGACCAGCTCAAGGCCCGCATCGACACCCTGCGTGACTGGGCCGCGCGAGGCTCGGCCTGAATCGCGCCGAGTCGGCCCATCCTGACCGAATTCCCGCCGAGTGGACTCGTCAAGACGAGCCGACTCGGCGTCGGAACTGGTCAGGACGAGCCGACTCGGCGGGAGGGTCGAGGAGTCGGGCACACTGTCTGCCGTGAGGACGCGATGACAGCGCTCGAGATCGCCGTGACGTCGGTGGCCGGCGCGCTCGCCGCGCGGGCGGCCGGAGCGACCCGGGTCGAGCTCTGCTCGGCTCTCGAGGTCGGCGGCGTCACCCCGTCGCAGGGGCTGGTCGAGAGAGTCCTCGACGAGGTCGGCGGCGTCGATGCCGATGACGGCTGGCAGGGCGTCCATGTGCTCGTCCGGCCTCGGCCGGGCGGGTTCAGCTACTCCTTCGAGGAGCGCTTACTCATGCGGCGCGAGGTCGAGACGGCCCTGGAGGCTGGAGCCGACGGAATCGTGATCGGCGCGCTCACCCCTGATGGGGAGCCCGACGTGGAGCTGGTCCGGGAGCTGGCGGATGCTGCCGCTGCGTACGAGGCGACGGTGACGTTCCACCGGGCGATCGACCTCAGTGCGGACCCGATCGCGGCGATCCGGGCTCTGGACGGCGTGGTCGACAGGGTGCTGACGTCTGGGGGCGCGCCGGCCGCTGCCGCAGGGGCCGCGACGATTGCCGAGATGGTTGCCGTCGGCGGGCCGGACGTACTGGCCGGAGGTGGGGTGACCGTGGACGCGATCAGGGCGCTCGCGGAGCTCGGTGTCGAGGGCGTGCATCTCTCCGCCAAGCGACGGGTCGTCACGACCGGCCGGGTGGCTCTGGGCGTCGCCGACGACGGTTGTCACTGGGCGACCGATCCCGATGTGGTCGCCGCCGCGGCCGCAGCCTTGGTCTAGGCGGGGGTGTCGCCCTCGACCAGGTCGCGCAGCACGGCGACGGCGGCCTCGAGATCGGCCTGGGTGCGGTGACGCGACTCCAGCCGCTCGGCGATGAGGTGGGAGATGCGCTCACGTACGTCGGCGAGGTCGGCGCGGCCGGCGTCGGTCAGGGTCACCAGGCTCGCCCGCGCATCGGCGGGGTTGGGCTCCTTGCTGACCAGGCCGGTCTCCACCAGCTGAGCGATCTGGGCCGACATGGTGGGCTGCGAGCAGCCGTCGGCGCGGGCCAGGTCGGTGATGCCGAGCGGGCCGATGGCGTCGAGGATCGTGAGGACCCGGACGCTGGCCGGAAGGTCGAGCGCCCGGCGGACCAGGCGCATGAGGCGCGCCGCGTAGACGACGAGGTCGCTGGAGAGGTCCAGGGTCTTCGCCGAAGCGGAGCCCGAGGCAGTCGGGGTCTCCGAGGCGGTCGGGGCTTCCGAGGGAAGCAGCTGCTGTGAAGGCATCGATCGGAATCCAGAGTTGGGGGTTGCGGCGCAGTGAACGGGTGGAGACTATCTGAGAATGACTACGGAACGGCACACCTG
>JALZDD010000075.1 GCA_030862715.1 Actinomycetota bacterium
GCGGACCTTCACGTTGACCGTGTTGGCCTCGAGCTTGCCCTTGATCTCGGCGGCGTGAGCCTCGTCGCGCACGGAGCGAGCCGAGCGCGCAGCCTTGATGGAGTCGGCCTGCGACTCGGCGCCGCGGCTCCAACGGATGGCGTCGCCACGCGGGATCAGGTAGTTGCGGGCGTAGCCGTCCTTGACCTCGACGACGTCACCGGCGGAACCCAGCCCGGTGACCTCCTGCTGAAGGATGATCTTGGTAGCCATGTCGATCCTCCTCAGCGACCGGTGGAGGTGTAGGGCAGCAGAGCAACCTCGCGCGCGTTCTTGACGGCGATGGCCACGTCGCGCTGGTGCTGGACGCAGTTGCCGGTCACACGACGGGCGCGGATCTTGCCGCGGTCGGAGATGAACTTACGGAGCAGGGTGGCGTCCTTGTAGTCGACACCGGTCGCCTTCTCCTTGCAGAACTGGCAAACCTTCTTCTTAGGCTTGCGAATCACTGCCTTGGCCATTGTGGTGCTTCCTTTCTAGAAGCCCGGCCCCAGCCGCGGAGCGGCATATGGGTTGAGTACCGGAATGGTTGAGGGATTCGGAAATATGGATCTGTTGATCAGAAGGGAGGCTCGTCGTTGCCCACGCCCGGGGTCGCCCACGGGTCGTTGGCCGGCGCGCCGCCGCCCGCGTTGGCGGGCTGCTGCGGAGCCGGCGAGGCCCACGGGTCGTTGCCGGCCGGAGCCTGCTGGCCACCGCCCTGGGGGCCGCCGTAGCCGCCGCCCTGGTTGTAGCCACCGCCGCCGCCTTGGTTGTAACCGCCGCCGCCACCCTGGCCGCCGGACTGGCGGCTGGCCTTGGTGACCTTGGCGGTCGCGTAGCGGAGCGAGGGACCGATCTCGTCGCACTCGAGCTCGAAGACAGTGCGCTTCTCGCCCTCACGCGTCTCGTAGGACCTCGACTTCAGGCGACCCTGGGCGACGACACGCATGCCGCGCTGCAGGGACTCGGCGACGTTCTCAGCAGCCTGGCGCCAGATCGAGCAGCGCAGGAAGAGGGTCTCCCCGTCCTCCCACGCGTTGGTCTGCCGGTTGAAGCTGCTGGGCGTCGAAGCAATCGTGAAGTTGGCAACGGCCGCACCGGACGGTGTGAAGCGAAGCTCCGGGTCGTCGGTGAGGTTGCCGATCACGGTGATGACGGTGTCGCCTGCCATGAGATCTCCCTTGAGTCTGATCTGGGTGTCGGTGTCGGTTCAGGAGTTCCAAATAAATGTGAACTGGCCGTGTGGGTCCAAACATAGGACCCCGCACCGACAATTACCGACGGTGACATCCGCGTCACTTGGACGGACGGATGACCTTCGTACGCAGGATCTGCTCGTTGAGGCCAAGCTGGCGGTCGAGCTCCAGAACGGTCTTGGGCTCGGCGGTCAGGTTGACGACGGCGTAGATGCCCTCGGCGTTCTTGTTGACCTCATAGGCCAGACGACGGCGTCCCCAGACGTCAACGTTCTCAACGGTGCCACCATCAGTGGTGACGACCTTCAGGAACTTGTCAAGGGTCGGGGCGACGGTGCGCTCATCGAGGCTGGGCTCGAGGATCACCATTACTTCATAGGCGCGCATAGCGTTCTCCACCTCCTACGGACTCGGCGGCCATGGTCTCTCCATGGCAGGAGGGCTGATGCGATGTCCCATCTCCGTCTGTGGAGAGGGACGAGTCAGGGTATCAACCAGCGGTTTCCGTGGCCGAATCCACGGCCTCGACCGTGAACGGCACCGTGATCACCTCGCCGTTGCCGAGCCGGAACTGGGCCCAGAGGCGGTAGAGACCAGCCTTAGGTACGTCCAGGTGCAGCCCGAGCTCGGGCCCGAACGAGGCCCCGGGGACCGCCATCTCGTCGCCTTCGGCGTGGCCGTGCACGAACGTCTCGCCGTCCGCGCTCATGACCACGACGTGGCCGGCCGCGCCGAGGTAGGGCTGTAGGTCGTCGACGACCTTCCCGGTGCTGTCCTCGAACCTGAAGTGCAGGTCGCTCTGCTGGTCGGCGACCGGTGTGCCCTCGAGCGTGACGGTGAGATTGTCGACAGTCGACGATCTCGGGCTCGCCTCCAGCGGGACGGCCGGGGGCTGCGTACCTTCGATGGTGAGCTGCTGCCGGTCGAGCACGTCGGCCATGTCGGCCCGGCGGCGGAACTCGGTGTCGACGCGGTAGGTGCCTCCGGCGGGGAAGGTCACCTCGGTCTCGAGCTCGCCCGGACGGCCGGTGGGCTCGGCGTGGAGGTGGCGGAACCAGGAGAGGTCCTGGCTGGTCACGATCACATGCATCCAGGCCTGGTGCGTGCGGCCGAGGTCGGTCACCGGGTCGCCGGTCGCGGCATCCGTGACGAGGAACCGGAGCCCGCCCTCACGCCGCGTGATCGCGACGTCGATGCCCGATTCGTCGGAGGCGACGGGGGCGATGTCGACCTCGTGCATCTCCGTCATCGACGGCCGCATCGGGCTCATCCCCTGCGCCCATTCCAGGATGCCGTTCATCCCGCGCTGCGCGGGCTCGGTGCGTGACAGGTAGGTAAGCCCGGCCCCGATCGAGATCGCGATCACGGCCGTGACCAGGAGATATCCGCCGTCGCGGACGCGGGTGACGAAGCCCCGGCCGGCGTACGCCTCGGGGGTCTCGGGGCGGCGGAAGCCGCGCAGGCGCAGCGCGTTGGTGACCACGCTGACCGAGCTCATCGCCATCGCAGCGCCGGCGAGTACCGGGTCGAGAAGGGCGAGCGCGGCGACGGGGATGAGGAGCACGTTGTAGGCGAACGCCCAGAACAGGCCCTGCTTGATCGTCGCGACCGTGCGCCGGGAGAGCGCCAGCGCGGTGACCACGCCCCGGAGGTCGCCGCCGACGAGGGTGATGTCGGAGGCGGCGAGGGCGACGTCGGTGCCCGTGCCGATCGCGATCCCGACGTCTGCCTGGGCCAGCGCCGGGGCGTCGTTGATCCCGTCGCCGACCATCGCGACGACCTTGCCCTCGTCCTGGAGCTGCTGGATCCGGGCGAGCTTCTGCTCGGGCAGCAGGCCGCCGGCGGCGTGGCGTACGCCGACCTCGTCGGCCACCTTCGCCACGGTCGCGGCGGCGTCGCCGCTGAGGATGTGCACCTCGACGCCCGACTCCTCGAGCAGGCGCACGGTCTCCTTGGCCTCGTCGCGGACCTGGTCCGCGA
>JALZDD010000155.1 GCA_030862715.1 Actinomycetota bacterium
ACCTCCATAATCCGCGCGGCAGCCTCGTCCTCGTCGAGACCCTCCTCGAGGGCCTCCTCCTGGGCTTCGAGCACGCGCTTGTAGTCACTGGGCATGACCTGCGTGAAGCGGGTCAGAGAGTTCGGCCAGTCGGCCAGGAGCGCCTCGGCGACGGCCGAGCCGGTCTCCTCGAGATGGTCGCGGACCAGCTGCTCGAGCTCGGCGGCGTACTTCTCATCCACCGGGGTGGCATCGTCCAGCTCGCTGTTGAGGCGCTGCTCCTCGAAGTCGAGGACCCACGCGACCCCACCGGACATGCCTGCGGCGAAGTTGCGCCCGGTCGGGCCGAGCACGACGACACGACCACCGGTCATGTATTCGCAGCCGTGGTCGCCGACACCCTCGGTGACGATGCTGGCACCCGAGTTGCGGACCGCGGCCCGCTCCCCCACGCCACCGCGGATGTGGATCCGCCCGCTGGTGGCGCCATAGGCCAGCGTGTTGCCGGCGATGATGTGCTCCTCGGCCCGGAACCCGGCCGTACGCTCCGGGCGGATGACCACCCGGCCACCGGAGAGGCCCTTGCCGACGTAGTCGTTGGCGTCGCCTTCCAGGCGCAGCGTCAGGCCGCTCGGGATGAACGCGCCGAAGGACTGGCCGGCCGACCCGGTGAAGGTGATGTCGATCGTGCCCTCGGGCAGGCCCGCGCCGCGGTAGCGCTTGGTGATCTCGTGACCCAGGATCGTGCCGACCGTGCGGTTGACGTTGCGGATCGGCAGCTGGGCGCGTACGGGCTCGCCGCGCTCGAGAGCCGGGGCCGCGAGCGGCAGCAGCTCGTTGACGTCGAGGGACTTCTCCAGACCGTGGTCCTGGCCCTTGGTGTTGTAGAGGGCCTGGTCGGAGAACTGCTGCGGCGACTCCACGCGGGTGAAGATCGGCGACAGGTCGAGCCCGGAGGCCTTCCAGTGGTCGATCGCGTCGCGGGCGTCGAGCGCCTCGGCGTGGCCGACGGCTTCGTCGATGCTCCGGAATCCGAGCTCTGCGAGGAGCTCGCGGACCTCCTCGGCGATGTAGCGCATGAAGTTGACGACGTACTCCGCCTTGCCGGTGAACCGCTCCCGCAGGACCGGGTTCTGGGTGGCGACGCCGACCGGGCAGGTGTCGAGGTGGCAGACCCGCATCATCACGCAGCCGGAGACGACCAGCGGCGCGGTAGCGAAGCCGAACTCCTCGGCACCGAGCAGCGCGGCGATGACCACGTCCCGGCCCGTCTTGAGCTGACCGTCGGTCTGCACCACGATCCGGTCGCGCAGCCCGTTGAGGAGCAGCGTCTGCTGCGCCTCGGCGAGGCCGAGCTCCCAGGGACCGCCGGCGTGCTTGAGCGAGGTCAGCGGGGAGGCACCGGTGCCGCCGTCGTGACCGGAGATCAGGACCACGTCTGCGTGGGCCTTGGAGACACCCGCGGCGACGGTGCCGACGCCGACCTCGGCCACGAGCTTCACGTGGACGCGAGCGCTCGGGTTGGCGTTCTTGAGGTCGTGGATCAGCTGAGCCAGGTCCTCGATGGAGTAGATGTCGTGGTGCGGCGGAGGCGAGATGAGACCCACGCCCGGCGTCGAGTGACGCGTCTTGGCCACCCACGGATAGACCTTGTGGCCGGGCAGCTGGCCGCCCTCACCGGGCTTGGCGCCCTGGGCCATCTTGATCTGGATGTCGTCGGCGTTGGTCAGGTATTCGCTGGTGACGCCGAAGCGTCCCGAGGCCACCTGCTTGATCGACGAGCGGCGCTTCGGGTCGTAGAGACGATCCGGGTCCTCGCCGCCTTCACCGGTGTTGGACTTGCCGCCGAGGATGTTCATCGCGACGGCGAGCGTCTCGTGAGCCTCCTTGGAGATCGAGCCGTACGACATCGCGCCGGTCGAGAAGCGCTTGACGATCGCCTCGACGGGCTCGACCTCGTCGATCGAGATCTTCTGGCGACCCAGCTCCTCGGCGCCCTTGAGCTTGAAGAGCCCGCGCAGCGTCATCAGTCGCTCGGACTGCTCGTTGACGCGGTCGGTGTACTGCTTGAAGACGTCGTAGCGGCCGCTGCGGGTGGCGTGCTGGAGCCGGAAGACGGTCTCGGGGTCGAACAGGTGCGGCTCACCCTCACGGCGCCACTGGTACTCGCCGCCGATGGGCAGCGCGCGGTGGGCGTTGGCGACTCCGTCGCGCGGGTACGCCGTGGCGTGCCGCTTCGCGACCTCCTCGGCGATCACGTCGAGGCCGATGCCGCCGAGCTTGGAGGTGGTGCCGGTGAAGTAGCGGTCCACGACCTCCTTCGACAGGCCGACGGCCTCGAAGATCTGCGCACCGGTGTAGGAGGCGACCGTGGAGACGCCGATCTTCGACATCACCTTGAGGACACCCTTGCCGAGCGCCTTGATCGTGTTGGCCATCGCCTTCTCGGCGTCGGCCTTCACGTAGTAGCCCTCGTAGGCGAGGTCCTCGACGGACTCGACCGCCAGGTAGGGGTTGACCGCGGCGGCGCCGTAGCCGATCAGCAGGGCGACGTGGTGCACCTCGCGTACGTCTCCGGCCTCGATCAGCAGGCCGACCTGCGAGCGGGTGCGCTCACGGACCAGGTGGTGGTGGACTGCGCCGGTCAGGAGAAGCGACGGGATCGGCGCCATCTCCTGGGTGGAGTGGCGGTCGGAGAGGACGATGATGCGGGCACCGTCCTCGATCGCCTGGGAGACCTCGGCCGAGATCTCGTCCAGGCGCGACTGCAGGGCCTCGGCCCCGCCGTCGACCTCGTAGAGGCCGCGGACGATGTGGACCTGGAAGCCCGGCATGTCCCCGTCACGGTTGATGTGACGGATCTTGGCCAGGTCGTCGTTGGAGATGACCGGGAACGGCAGCACGATCTGACGACACGAGGCCGGACCCGGGTTGAGCAGGTTGGACTCGGCGCCGATGGTGCCGT
>JALZDD010000158.1 GCA_030862715.1 Actinomycetota bacterium
GCTGGCAATCGGGTGCCAGCTCGGCCGACCGGAGTGACGTCTCGGCCGACGCGGGTGACGTCTCGGCTGGCGCGGGGTCGCCTCGGCTGGCGGTCGCCTCGGCGTGAGTGCTACTTCTCCAGGATGGCTACTACGCCCTGGCCACCGGCGGCGCAGACGGAGATCAGGCCGCGGCCCGAGCCCTTCTCGTCGAGGAGCTTGGCGAGGTTGTTGATGATCCGGCCGCCGGTGGCGGCGAAGGGGTGGCCGGCGGCGAGGCTGGAGCCCTTGACGTTGAGCTTCTCGCGCGGGACCGACCCCAGCGGGGCGTCGAGGCCGAGCTTGTCCTTGCAGAAGTCCGGGGACTCCCAGGCGGCGAGGGTCGAGAGGACCTGCGACGCGAACGCCTCGTGGATCTCGAAGAAGTCGAAGTCGTCGAAGGTCAGGCCGTTGCGGGCGAGGAGGCGCGGGACGGCGTAGGCGGGAGCCATCAGGAGGCCCTCGCCACCGGCGACGTAGTCGACGGCGGCGACCTCAGCGTCGACGAAGAACGCCAGGACCGGCAGGTTCTTGGCGGCGGCCCACTCCTCGCTCGCGAAGAGTACGGCCGAGGCGCCGTCGGTCAGCGGCGTCGAGTTGCCGGCGGTCATGGTCGGGTTCTCGCCCTTGACCCCGAAGACGGGCTTGAGCGTCGCGAGCTTCTCCACGGTCGAACCCGGGCGGAGGTTGTTGTCCTTCTCCAGGCCGCGGAACGGGGTGATCTGGTCCTCGAACCAGCCGGCCTCGTACGCGGCGCCGAGCTTCTGGTGGGAGGCGGCGGCCAGCTCATCCTGGGCCTCGCGGGTGATGCCCCACTCCTGCGCGGTCAGCGCGGCGTGCTCACCCATGGAGAGCTTGGTGCGCGGCTCGACGTTGGCCGGGATGTTGGGGATGACGTCGGCCGGGCGGAGCTTGGCGAAGGCCTTGACGCGGTCGATGTTGGTCTTGGCGCGGTTGGCCTCGAGCAGGACCTTGCGGAGCTTCTCGCCCAGCGCGATCGGCGCGTCGGAGGTGGTGTCGGTGCCACCCGCGATGCCGGAGTCGATCTGGCCGAGCGCGATCTTGTTGGCGATGTAGGTCGCGGCCTGGAGGCCGGTGCCGCAGGCCTGCTGCAGATCGACGGCGGGCGTCTCGGGGGCCAGCTTGGATCCGAGCACCGACTCGCGGGTCAGGTTGAAGTCGCGCGAGTGCTTGAGCACCGCGCCGGAGGCGACCTCACCGATGCGCTCGCCCTCGATGCCGAAGCGAGCGGCGAGGCCGTCGAGGACGGCGGTGAACATCTCCTGGTTGGACGCAGTCGCGTACGCACCGTTGGAGCGGGCGAAAGGAATACGGTTGCCGCCCACGATGGCGACACGGCGCTTTGCCTGAGCAGTGGTCATAGAGTTCATCCTTGTCTGATGAAGCGCTTTGGAGAAGGGTATGTCAGAGAGATCACGAAAAGTGGACACCGAGTTACATGCCTAGTTACAACTGGCCAGTAACATACCAACGTACGCCTCAGAGACCACGTCCAGAAGGATCAGAGAGACCATGAGCGACAAGTACCAGAGCTTCACCCAGTCGGCGATCGGCAAGGTCCTCGTCAAGAACCTCGGGCTGCCGAGCCCCGCCAAGCTCGAGCGGTACGCAGCCGGCGCCCCGCTCGTGAAGGGCACCGTCCTCATCGGCGGACGTGGTCGTCTGGCCGAGTCGCTGGGAGGGCTCCTCGGCGAGCTGGACATCACCTCGACAGACTCCGCCACCGCCGGCGCCAAGTTCAAGGGCCTCGTCTTCGACGCCACCGGCCTCACCTCGACCGCTGACCTGGTCGCGCTCCAGGAGTTCTTCACCCCGGTCCTGCGCAGCCTCGAGAACAACCCGCGCGTCGTCGTGATCGGCACCCCGCCCGAGCAGCTCAAGGGCGCAGAGCGGGTCGCGCAGCGCGCGCTGGAGGGCTTCACCCGTAGCCTCGGCAAGGAGATCGGCAAGGGCGGCACCGTCCAGCTCGTCTACGTCGCCGAGGGCTTCGAGGGCTCGCTGCTGTCCACGCTGGCCTTCCTGCTCTCCCCGAAGAGCGCCTACGTCTCCGGCCAGGTCGTGCGGATAGGCACCAAGAACGCCTCTCCCGCCGCCGAGCAGGTGGACCCGAAGAAGCCGCTGACCGGCAAGGTCGCGCTCGTCACCGGCGCCGCGCGGGGCATCGGCGAGGAGATCGCCAAGGTCCTGCAGCGCGACGGCGCCACCGTCGTCGGTCTCGACATCCCGCCATCGGAGGGCGACCTGAAGAAGGTCACCCCGGACTACATCACCGCCGATATCACGGCCGAGGACGCCCCCGCCAAGATCGCCTCCTACCTTCAGGAGAAGTTCGGCGGCGTCGACATCGTCGTCCACAACGCCGGCGTCACCCTGGACAAGAAGCTCGCCAACCAGAAGGCCGACCGCTTCGGCACGGTGCTGGAGATCAACATCTCCGCACCGGAGCGGATCACCGCCGAGCTACTCGAGCAGAAGCTGATCCGCCCCAACGGCCGCATCATCGGCGTCTCGTCGATCGCCGGCATCGCGGGCAACGTGGGCCAGACCTCCTACGGCGCCTCGAAGGCCGCCGTCATCGGCTTCGTCGACTCGCTGGCCGAGGAGCTTCCCGACGGCATCACCGTCAACGCGGTCGCGCCGGGTTTCATCATCACCCAGATGACCGCGGCGGTGCCGTTCGCGACGCGCGAGGTCGGACAGCGGCTCAACGCGATGGCCCAGGGCGGCCTGCCGGTCGACGTCGCCGAGACCATCGCCTGGTACGCCTCGCCGGCCTCCACCGGCGTCAACGGCAACGTCGTGCGGGTCTGCGGCCAGATGATGCTGGGGGCCTGATGAGCACGCCGAAGACCGAGCCCAGCTTCACCGGCAGGTCCGGTCCCGCTCTGCTCGTCCGGGCCGCACTGCCGGCCATCCCCGGCATCAACGCGCTCCCGGGGATCAAGAAGACGGGCGTCGCCTACGAGGAGCTCAGCCTCACCCGCGAGCCGGTGGTCCTCGAGCGAGACGCGGTGAACGCCTACGCCGAGCTGTGCGGTTTCCCGATCAAGGACACCGTGCCGCTCCCCTATCCGCACATGCTGGCGTTCCCGCTGCACATGGCGCTGATGTCCTCGCCGGACTTCCCCTCGCCTGCGATGGGGATGGTCCACATCGAGAACTCGATCAGCGGCTACCGCCCGGTCTCGGTCGGCGAGGCGGTCGCGGTCACCGCGACCGTGGGACAGCCCGAGCCGCACCCGGTCGGCAAGGCGTACCGGTTCCTGACGGTCGCCACCGTCGAGGGCGAGGTCGTGTGGGAGTCCACCTCGACGTACCTCGTCCGTGGCAAGCGCAACCCCGACGTCTCCTGGCTGGGTCCATCGGGGGCCGATCTCGCCGAGGTGGATCCGTCCGGGCCGGTCTTCCCGCTCAAGGCCGACCTGGGTCGGCGCTACGCCAAGGTCGCCGGCGACTACAACCCGATCCACCTCTATCCGCTGACTGCGAAGGCGCTCGGGTTCAAGAGGCAGATCGCGCACGGGATGTGGACCAAGGCGCGCTGCATCGCGGCGCTGGAGAACCGGCTCCCGGGCGCGGTGCGGGTGGATGTCGCGTTCAAGAAGCCCGTCTTCCTGCCCTCCTCGGTCGCGTTCGGGTCGCTGAAGCACCTGGACGGCTACGACTTCTCACTCCACAAGCGCGGCTCGGACACGCTCCACCTGGTGGGACGTACGACCGCTCTGTGACCCCGAGGGCCACCACGATTTAACCCGTGGCGGCCCAGGTCCTGCAGGTGAGACGGTGCTCGCATGCCAGCCCCACTCCAGCTCCCGCCGCGCTACACCGAGCGGCCGTTGACACTCGCCGATGCCGCCGCCGTGACCCGCGTGATGGCGGCGAACGAGCTGGCGACCGTGGGCGAGGCACTCATCGAGGAGGCCGACATCGTCGCGGAGTGGCAGCGGCCCTCCTTCGATGTCGGTGCGGCCACCGTCGGTGTGCTCGGACCCGACGGTGTGCTGGTGGCCTACGCGGAGTGCTCCGGCGGTGCCCGCGCCGACGCGGCCGTCCACCCCGAGCACTGGGGTCGCGGGATCGGCACCGCTCTGGCCGGCTGGATCAGCGCCCGCGCGGCCGAGCTCGGCGAGCCGGTCATCGGCATGCCGGTCCCCCAGGGCTCACCCGGCGACCGACTGCTCGAGTCGCTGGGCTGGTTCCCACGCTGGGAGTCCTGGGTGCTCGCGCTGCCCGAGGACGCGGCGATCCCGGTGCGGGAGCTGCCCGAGGCGTACGCCATCAGGGCGGCCACCCCGCAGGACCACGAGCAGGTGTGGACCGTGATCGAGGACGCCTTCCTGGAGTGGTCCGAGCGCGAGCGGGAGCCGTATGCCGACTGGGTCGCCACGACCATCGAGCGTCCCGGCGCCGAGCCGTGGAACGTCCGCGTGGTCACCGGCCCGAACGGCGCTGTGGTCGCCGCGGCGGTGCTGGTGATGACCGAGGACGGCCGGGAGGGGTACGTCAGCAGGCTGGCCACCCGCAAGGACCAGCGCAACCGTGGCCTGGCCCAGGCGCTCCTCGCCGACGCATTCGGTGCTGCCCGGGCCCATGGAGCGACGCGCGCGACCCTGTCGACGGACTCCCGCACCGGCGCCCTCGACCTCTACCTCCACGTCGGCATGGAGGTCGAGTCCACCTGGGTCCACCGCGCGACCCGCCCCTGATTCCCACCTCGGCGCCCCGTCCTCGGCTACCATCTTGCGTCCAGGAGGTGGACAGACATGTCCGACGTACTGATCCGAGGCCTCTCGGATGACGAGCTCGCGCGCATCGATACCGAGGCGACGCGGCTCGGGCTCACCCGCAACGAGTATCTCCGCCGATGGTTCACGCCCGACGCGCTGCGTCCGCTGCCACCGGCGCGACCCGTGGCCGGCGGCGACTTCGCGAAGTTCGCCCCGCTCGCCGACCGGGGTCTGATGCGTGACGCATGGTCGTGAGGCGACCCTGGCTGATGCACCGGTCGGCACTCGCCCGGATGTCCACCAGCCCCGACGCTGAGAAGTGGTCCCGCCTGATCGAGCTGGGACAAGTACGCATCACCACCACCACACTCCTCGAGATCGGCCACCTGGCCCGCTCGGAGCGGGAGTGGTCCGACCTCGTCGAGGACGTGCCGGTGATCCACATGCCGCTCGCGACCCTCACGCCGCGGACCGAGGCACGGGCGCTGGAGATCCAGCGGATCGTGCTGCGCGACGGTCGCCACCGGGCGCCATCGGTGCCGGACCTGCTGGTGGCCGCGGTCGCGGAGGAGGCCGATCTCACCGTCCTCCACGCCGACAACGACGTCGATCTCATCACCCGCACCACCGGTCAGCCGGTCGAGCGGCTGCGCGCCTGACCAGCGGCGCGTCTCAGAAGAGCTCGCGGACCTTCTCGATCGGCCGAGCGAGCACGCCGCGATCGCCTTTGAGCACGATCGGGCGCTGCAGCAGGGCGGGGTGCTCGACCATCAGCGCGACCAGCTCGTCCTCGGAGAGGTCGCGGTTGGCCAGGTCGAGCTTTTTGTAGACCGGCTCGCGCTTGCGCAGCACGTCACGAGCGCTCAGACCGGTCTTCGCGAGGATGTCCTTGACCTCCTCGGTCCGCAGGCCGAGCACGTGGTAGTCGACCTTCTCGAAGTCGACGCCCTCCTCCTCGAGGAGAACGAACAGGTTCCGACACGTCGTGCAGGTCGGCTTCTCGTACACGGTGATCTGATCCACGGCGCCACCTTAGCCCGCGGGGTCGGTGCGCTATCGCGGCAGACGACCAAGGTGTGCGATAGTGCGCCGACCTATTTCTGAGCACGATGATGACACAGACGCACCGAGTCGGCTCGTCATGACGAGCCGACTCGACGCCGAATCCCGTCAGGACGAGCCGACTCGAGGAAAGGTCAGGCGCGGGGCGGGCGGATGAGGCCCTCTTGAGCGACCGTGGCCGCCAGGATGCCGTCGGCGGTGAAGACCCGCCCGATGGAGAGGCCGCGGCCGCCGTAGGCCGAGGGGCTCTCCTGGTCGTAGAGCCACCACTCGTCGGCACGGAAGGGGCGGTGGAACCAGATGGTGTGGTCGAGCGAGGCCATCTGGATGCCCTTGTGGTCCAGCGAGTGGGCGGCCAGGGAGGCGCCGAGCAGCGAGATGTCGGAGGCCCAGGTGAAGGCGCCGCGCTGGATGTTGTCATCGTCGGGGAGCGAGGCGCCCAGGCGGATCCAGAGGCGCTGCTGCGCGGGACGGGCCGGGTCGGGCTCGATGCCGAGCAGCGAGTTGCCGACGGCACGTACCTCGACCGCCTCCCACTCGCGCGCCAGCGAGACCGCCTCGGGGCTGCCGGAGTCGGCCATCAGCTTGAGGAAGTCGATGCACTTCTCGGGCGGCGGGACCGACGGCATCACGTCCTGGTGCTCGAATCCGGTCTCCTCACGCTGGAAGTTGGCGGTGAGGTAGAAGATGTCGCGCCCCTTCTGACGCGCCCGGACCCGTCTGGTCTCGAAGGAGCGCCCGTCACGGATCCGCTCGACGTCGTAGACGATCGGGTAGGACGGGTCGCCCGGCAGCAGGAAGTAGGAGTGCATCGAGTGCACCGTGAAGGCCGGGTCGGCCGACCGGACCGCTGCCATCAGCGCCTGGGCGGCCACCTGGCCGCCGTAGGCGCGCCCGCGCGAGTTGCGGGTCGTGGTGGCACCGTGGAAGAGGTCCTTGTCGATCTCGACCAGGTCGAGCACGCCTACCAGCTCGGCCACTGCCTGATCCGCCGCTACGGCGTCGGTCGTCATGGGAGTGAGTGTCTCTCAATCCTTCTCAGGGTTGTCATCGGGGTCGGGGCCGTTCAGCCCGGCCAGGAACTGCTCGAACTGCTCGCCGAGCTCGTCGCCGGTCGGCAGCGGCTCGTCGGGAGCCAGCAGCGAGCGGCCGGACTCCTCGCCGCGCTGGAAGGTGTCGTACTGCTGCTCGAGTGCGGCCACGACCTCCCGCACCTCGGCATTGTCCTCGATGTAGGAGGCGATCTCCTCCTCGCGGCGCTGTGCCTCGGCCTCCAGGTCGGAGACCGGGATCGTCAGCCGGGCCGCGCGCTCGAGCGCCTCGACGAGCACGACCGCCGCGGCCGGGTAGTCACTCTGGGCCAGGTAGTGCGGCATGTGCACGACGTAGCCGCCCGCCGGGTGGCCCCACTCCCCCAGGCGTACCTCCACCAGGGCCTGGGCGGAGGCCGGGATCCGGATCTCGCCCTTCCAGGGGCTCTCCCAGACCTGGCCGGTGAGCTCCTGCGCCGGGTCGTTGGCGTGCCTGGTCGTGGTCAGCGGCCGGGTGTGCGGCACCGCCATCGGCACCGAGGCGAGCGAGATCACCTCGGTCACGCCGAGGCGCTCGATGACCTCGCGTACGGCGCCGGCGAAGGCCTCCCAGCGGTTGTCCGGCTCGGGGCCGTGCAGCAGGAGGTAGGGCGCGTCGCCGGTGTCCTTGAGCAGCCGGACGACCAGCCGCGGCGCGTCGAAGGACTCGTAGTGGTCGCTGACGAACGAGATCGCCGGGCGGCGGGCCCGGTAGTCGTGGAGCTCGTCGACGTCGAAGGTCGCCACCACCGGCGCTCGCCTCGAGGTCTGGATCAGATGGGCCGCGGCGCGCTCGGCGGCCTTGCCCGCGTCGAGGAAGCCGTCCAGGACGACCACCAGCGGCAGCTGGTCACCACCGGCAAGGATGATCTCCTCGGGCAGGTCGTCCACGATGTGCACCAGTCGTGATCCGGCCATCGGTGTCTCCTCCCGTTGCGTACGGCCCTCGCGGACCTCGTCGTCGCTCGCCTCGCCAGGGATCGCGACCCTGGGGCTCAACCTTCTCAATACACGCTTCCACATGACGACAGCGCAGCATCCTGGACGCCCGCGTTATTCCCAAGCCGACGCGCGGCTACCTGCGAGAGCCGGTGTGACCTCCCCCTCGGTGCGGCCGTTGTTACTAGCGGGTAATGTAGGCGCCGGGCACCACCCGTGCCCGCACCAACAGCGCCGCCCGGCGGCAATCGACCGGCAACCCACATGGAGTGACACGGTGACCCGACAGCTGCGAGAAGTCGTCTTCGTCGACGGCGTACGCACACCTTTCGGCAAGGCCAAGGGCCAGTACGCCGAAACCCGCGCAGACGACCTGGTCGTCAAGCTCATCCGTGAGCTCACGCGCCGCAACCCTGAGCATCCCCCCGAGCGGATCGACGAGGTCGCCATCGCCGCGACCACGCAGATCGGCGACCAGGGCCTGACCATCGGCCGCACCGCGGGCCTGCTCGCCGGGCTTCCGCAGTCGGTCCCGGGCTACGCCATCGACCGGATGTGTGCCGGCGCGATGACTGCGGTCACCACGACCGCCGGTGGCATCGCCTTCGGTGCCTACGACGTCGTCATCGCCGGCGGTGTCGAGCACATGGGCCGCCACCCGATGGGCGAGGGCGTCGACCCCAACCCTCGGATCATCTCCGAGAAGCTCGTCGACCCGTCGGCGCTCGTCATGGGCAACACCGCCGAGAACGTCCACGACCGCTACCCGGCGATCACCAAGGAGCGCACCGACGCGTTCGCCGTCCGCTCCCAGGAACTGGCGGCGAAGGCGTACGCCGACGGCAAGATCCAGCCCGACCTGGTCCCCGTCGCCACCCGCTCGGCCGAGAACGGCTGGGGCCTGGCCACCACCGACGAGCCGATGCGTCCCGGCACCACCACCGAGGACCTGGCCAAGCTGAAGACCCCGTTCCGTCCGCACGGCCGCGTGACCGCGGGCAACGCGGCGGGCATCAACGACGGTGCGACCGCCTCGCTGCTGGCCTCCGAGGACGTCGCTCGCGAGCTCGGCCTGCCGATCAAGATGCGGCTGGTGTCGTACGCCTTCGCCGGCGTCGCCCCCGAGGTCATGGCCGTCGGCCCGATCCCGTCGACCGAGAAGGCGCTGGCCAAGGCCGGGCTCACCATCGACGACATCGAGGCGTTCGAGGTCAACGAGGCGTTCGCGATCCAGGTGCTCGCGTTCCTGGACCACTTCGGCATCGCCGAGGACGACGAGCGCGTGAACCCCTACGGCGGCGCGATCGCGTTCGGTCACCCCCTGGCCTCCTCCGGCGTGCGGCTGATGATCCAGCTCGCGCGCCAGTTCGAGGAGCGCCCCGAGGTCCGCTACGGCCTCACCACCATGTGCATCGGCCTGGGTATGGGCGGCACGGTCATCTGGGAGAACCCGAACTGGACTGGGGAGTCGAAGTGACTGACATCAACACGCTTCTCGCGGACGTACGGACGCTCTTCTCCGACGACGAGGTCGTGACCGCGGCCAAGCTGGCGAAGGTCACCCTGCCCTCCGGCAAGGTCCTCGGCCTGGTCACCCTCGACAACGGACACGACCACACCCGGCCGAACACCTTCGGGCCGAAGTCGCTGGTCGAGCTCAACACGGCGTACGACGCGGCCCTGGCCGACCCCGAGATCGACGCGATCGCGGTGACCGGCAAGCCGTTCATCCTCGCGGCCGGCGCCGACCTGACCTCGCTGCAGGCGGGCGGCCCCGACGGGATCCGTACGATCGCGGAGCTCGGTCACGCGGTCTTCCGAAAGCTGGGCGACGGCGCCGACGGGGTCAAGAAGCCGTCCTTCGGCTTCATCAACGGGCTCGCGCTCGGTGGTGGCCTCGAGGTCGCGCTGCACGCCGACTACCGCACGATCCAGGACTCGGTGCCGGCCGTCGGCCTGCCCGAGGTCATGCTCGGCCTGATCCCGGGCTGGGGCGGTGGCTACCTGCTGCCGAACCTGATCGGTCCGGCCAAGGCCGCCAAGGTCTTCATCGAGAACCCGCTCAACAACGGCAAGGTGCTCAAGGGTACCGAGGCCTTCGAGCTGGGCATCGCGGACGCGATGTTCGGTGGCGCCGACTACCTCGAGCAGTCGCTGCTGTGGGCCGACGGCGTCCTGTCCGGTGACGTCACCGTCACTCGCGAATGGCCGAAGAATGAGCACAGTGACCGGGGCGAGGCCTGGGACGAGGCCGCCAAGAACGCCGGCTTCTTCGCCTGGGCCAAGACCGGCGACGCCTCCCCGGCCGCCAAGAAGGCCGTCGAGCTGCTCACCCTGGCCAAGACCGCGACCCGCGACGAGGGCTTCGCGGCCGAGGACGACGCGCTCGTGGCGATGTCGAAGACCCCGCAGCTGCTCGCCTCGCTCTACTCCTTCGACCTGGTGCAGAAGCGCGCCAAGCGTCCCGCCGGTGCCCCCGACAAGGCGCTCGCGCAGAAGGTCACCAAGGTCGGCATCATCGGTGCCGGGCTGATGGCCTCGCAGTTCGCGCTGCTCTTCGTCCAGCGTCTCAAGGTGCCGGTCGTCATGGTCGACCTGGACCAGGAGCGTGCCGACAAGGGCGTGGCGTACGTCCACGCCGAGCTCGACAAGAAGCTCGCCAAGGGCCGTGCCTCGCAGGACGCGACCAACCGCCTCAAGGCGCTCGTGACGTCGTCGATCGACTACGCGGAGGCCTTCTCCGACGCCGACTTCATCATCGAGGCCGTCTTCGAGGAGATGGGCGTCAAGAAGACCGTCTTCGCCAACGCCGAGGCCGTCGCGCCGGAGACCGCGGTCTTCGCCACGAACACCTCGAGCCTCTCGATCACGGAGATGGCGGCCGACCTGAAGAACCCGGAGCGGGTCGTGGGCTTCCACTTCTTCAACCCGGTCGCGGTGATGCCACTGCTGGAGATCATCCGCGGCGAGACGACATCTGACGCGGCCCTGTCCACGGCGTTCTCCGTCTCGAAGTCGCTGAAGAAGACCTCGATCCTGGTCAAGGACAGCCCCTCCTTCATCGTGAACCGGCTCCTGGGCCGCTTCATGGGCGAGGTCTCCAAGGTCGCCGACGAGGGCACGCCGATCGACGTCGTCGAGTCCGCGTTCGCCGGTGTCGCGCCGATGGGCCCGTTCGCGCTGATCGGCCTGGTCGGTCCGGCGATCGCGTACCACAACAACGAGACGCTCGCGAAGGCGTTCCCCGACCGGTTCCACCTCTCCGAGAACCTCCACCGGGTCGTCGAGGCCAAGAAGAGCTCCTTCTTCGGGCCCGACGGGCGCACCCTCGACCCGGAGGTCGAGGCGCTGCTCGTCTCCGGCGACGTGGTCAAGACCGCCGAGGAGGCCCGCCAGCAGGCCCTCGAGGCCATCGCCGACGAGATCGGCCGGATGCTCGAGGAGGGCGTCGCCCAGGCCGCCGAGGACATCGACCTGGCGATGATCACCGGTGCCGGCTTCCAGTTCTGGAACGGCGGCATCACCCAGCTCCTCGACCGCGAGGGCATCTCCGAGAAGGTCACCGGCAAGAAGTTCCACTGACCGTCGACGAAACCGCCCCCGGCCACGATGTGGTCGGGGGCGGTTTTCTGTTCAGCCGAGGTCCGGCTCAGACGTTGTTGTCGGCGAGCGGGCTGCTCCCGCCGGCGCCGGTCGCCGGCCCCGCGGCCCGCTGCCGAGCCGGTGGCCTCTGCTGGCCCCTGGTCTGCGCCGGGGCGCGCCGGCTCTCGATCTTCTTGCGGACCAGCTCGTTCGCCGCTTGCAGGTCGAACGGCGGCGACATCTGCTCCGGTGACCAGTGGAACTCGGCCACGATGTCGTCGTAGAGCATTGATTCCCCCGAGGTGCTGTTTGGTTGAGGTTGGTGACGGTCCGGGGAGCTTGCCGGTCCCGGGACCAATGACACTCTAAACCGGGATGCGGCCTGACTGAGCAGCGAACCGCCCGTGACGTGCGATCGCCCTCGTCGACCTTCGTCTTCTGACCTGCGAAAACCGACTTGGCGGCCACACATTGCGACGTCTCAGGTGCAGAGACTGGCTGCTAGCGGGCCGCCGCGGCACCCCACAGCCGCGCGATCGACTCCGCGACCCGCGCCAGGTCATCCTCGACACGGCCCAGCGCATCATCGAGCGGACCGGGCCCGGGGGATGCGGAGAACACCGCGGTCATGCCGGCCGCGATCGCCCCCTCCGCGCCCTGCGACACGTCGCCCGCGATCACGACCACAGGGACATCCTGTACCTGGGCCAGCCGCATCACGCCGACAGGCGTCTTGCCGCCGAGAGACTGGGTGTCCAGCCTGCCCTCGCCGGTGATGACCAGGTCTGCGCCGGCGATCGCGGAGCCGAGCCCGACGGCGTCGGCGACCAGCTCGAAGCCCGAGCGCAGCTCGGCACCCAGGAACGCGAGCGCCGCGAACCCCAGCCCGCCCGCCGCCCCGGCCCCCGGGGACGCCGGGTCCGCCAGCGAGGCGCACACCTCGCCGAGCCGGCGCAGCCCGTCGTCGAGCATCTCGACGGTGGCCTCGTCAGCCCCCTTCTGCGGGCCGAAGACGCTGGCGGCACCGCGCGGACCGTGCAGCGGGTTGTCCACGTCGCACGCCGCGATCACCTCGCATCGCGCCAGGCCGGGGTGCAGGGCCGCGAGGTCGACCGAGGCGATGTCACGCAGACCGACGCCGCCGGGTGCCACTTGGGCGCCGGTTGTGGACGTGAACCGTACGCCGAGTGCCTGGGCCATTCCGACGCCGCCGTCGGTGGTCGCGCTGCCGCCCAGGGTGAGGATGAGCCGTTCGACCCCGGCATCCAGGGCCGCCTTGATCAGCTCGCCCGTGCCGTACGTGGTGGCAGTCGCGGCACTCTCGGGCGTGGGGTCGACCAGGTGCAGGCCGGAGGCGGACGCCATCTCGACGACGCCGGTCAGCCGGCCCGCGGGCCCCTCGGCGGGGATCAGGCCGAGCTCGGCACCCACCGGCTCACCGGTCGGTCCCGTGACCGTGTGGCGGACGATCTGGCCGCCGAGGGAGCCGATCAGTGCGTGCAGCGTGCCTTCTCCCCCGTCAGCGACGGGCAGGGACACGGTCTCCCAGTCGGGGGCGCCGCGCCGCCACCCGGCTGCGATGGCGGCCGCTGCCGCCGGGCTCTCGCAGCTGCCCTTGAAGGAGTCCGGAGCGATGACGACGCGCATGGCTCAGGCGATCAGGAACGACAGCGGAAGGACGACGAGCATGCCCGCGACACCTTGGACCAGCGTGGCCATCGTCTGGGCGCGGTAGGCCTGCTGCACGCTCATCCGGCTGAACTGGCTGACCACCCAGAAGTAGCTGTCGTTGGCGTGCGAGACGGTCATCGCCCCCAGACCGATCGCGAGCACGACCAGCGTACGTCCCATGTCGCTGCCCAGACCCAGGTCGGCGACCAGGGGCGCCACCAGCGCGGAGGTGGTCACCATCGACACCGTCGAGGATCCCTGGGCCGTCTTCAGCGCGGCCGCGATCAGGAACGGCACCATGATCCCGATCCCCAGCGCGGACAGCTCGGAGCCGAGGTAGGTGCCGATGTCGGTCGCCTGGATGACGGCACCGAACGCTCCGCCGGCCCCGGTGATGAGGAGGATCGGGGCGGCGTCGACGATGCCCTCCGCGACACGGTCGGTCACGGTCTTGTCGTGGTCTGTCGGGCGGAGACCCGCGACGGCGATCGCCAAGCCGATCAACAGCGCGATGACCGGCTGGCCGACGAAGCGCAGCACGTCGGCGGCCAACGTGTCGGTGCCCGGCAGGAACGGGAGCGACATCGCGGAGCCGAGCATGATCAGCAGGATCGGGATCACGATCGGGGCGAACGCCATGGCGGCACCCGGCCGCTGGACGGTGCTGGCGAGCTTCTCGAAGTCGGCGATACGGCGGTCGACCTCGGCGTCCGAGACACCATCGGGCTGTACGTCGCGGAAGCGTGTCGCCCACAGCATGCCCGCCGCAGCGGAGACGAGACCGACCAGGAGGCCCATGGCCATCACCAGACCGAGCTTCGCGTCGAGGCCCAGGTTGCCGGCCGCGGCGATCGGGCCTGGCGTCGGCGGGACCAGCGTGTGGGTGGCGTAGAGGCCGGTGGCCAGGGCGACGGACATCGCGACCGGGCTGGTGCGTGTGCGCGCGGCCATCGACTCCTTGAGGGAGTTGAGGATGACGTATCCGGAGTCGCAGAAGACGGGGATCGATACGACGTAGCCGATGATGCTCATGGTGAGCGTCGGGAACCGGCGGCCGAGCACCTTCACGATGGAGTCGGCCATCGTGATCGCGGCACCGGACCGGTCCAGGAAGACTCCGATGATCGTGCCGAGGATGATCACGATCCCGATGCCGCCCAGGGTCGAGCCGAAGCCACCCGTCGCGATGGAGACGACACCCGGGGTGTCTCCTTCGGTGAGGGGCGGTAGCCCGAAGGCCAGGCCGCCGACCAGCGCGGTCAGCAGGAGTGCCAGGAACGGATGCATCCGTGCCCACGCGGTGAGCAGGATGAGCCCGGTCACCAAGGCGAGCAGGATCAGCAGGTCGGCCATAAAAGGTCCTTCTTCGTCGTACAGGAACGCACCGGTCGGGCAGGGTCTCGCCGGCGTGCGCCCGGCGTGTGCCAGGCATGTGCTGCACAGCATCTGTTGCGCGATGTGATGGCGTCCACAGGCAGATGGCCAAGGCCCGTGGGCCAGATCTTGTGCACCTGCACAACGGGTGGCGACTAGCGTTCCGAGCCGAGCACCGGTCCCAGGTAGAGCATCAGGACGTCGGGCAGGTGGTCCATCCGCAGACCGGTGATCTCGCCGATCCGGGCGAGGCGGTAGCGGACGGTGTTGCGGTGGACGTGCAGCGCCCCGGCCGCAGCCGTCGGGCTGGCGTGGTGCTGGATGTAGGCACCGAAGGTGGCCACCAGCTCACCGGACCGGTCGGCCGCGACCAGCCGCTGCCACGGCTCCGCGAGCAGGTCACCTCGCCACCCCTCGCCCATGCCCCTGACGAGGGCGAGCAGCGGCACGTCGTCGAAGTCGTACGCCCCACCGCTCGAGTCGATGAGGCCGGTGACCGTCAGGGTGTCGCGAGCCGTCAGATAGGCGTGCTCGAACGCGGCTGGCCCGGTGAAGGCGCGACCGGTGGCATGTCGGAGATCACCCTCCGCGGCACGCAGCAGCGCCGCGACATCCACGTTCGGGCCACGAGAGCGACCGGCGGGGCTGAAGACGACGAGCTCCTGCGGCTCCACCCGGCCAACGAGGACGCCGCGCACCTGCGCCAGATCCCGCTGCAGTCCGAGAAGAGCGTCCGTATGCGTCTGCGTCCGGGCGGTCGGCGCGATGACGGTCGCACGGCAGGCCGTGTCCAGGTCGATGCCCAGTCCTGCGGCCCACTCCGTGATCTCGCGCGGGGCGAGCCGTCCGGCGGCCGCGTGGCCGATGAACTCCTCCCGCTCCCGGTAACGCCACTGGCGGGACTCCGCGGCCCGGGCCTGGTCGACCATGAGCTCCGCGGTCACTCTGATCAGGTCGCCGAGCAGCCGTACGTCTTCCGGGTCGCCGGTGATGCCGACGACCCCGACCAGCTGGCCGTGGGAACGCAGCGGCAGGTTGATCCCGGGCTGGACGCCGCGCAGCGCCAGCGCCTCGGAATGAGCGATCTCCACGACTCGGTCCTGCTGCGCCGCGAGGAGGGCACCTTCGTGCACGGCGCCGATCCGGTCGTCGTGACCCGAGGCCAGGATCACCCCGTGCGGGTCCATCACGTTGACGTTGCGGCCGATGACGCTCATGGTCCGCTCGACGACCTGCCGCGCCAGGTCCGAGGTCAGCTGCGCGGTGCTCACCACAACGGTCAGAGCCGCGCCTGACGCGGCGAGCGACCGTCGCCCTCGGCGTGCGCGTCGTCTCCAGGCACGTCCAGACGCAGGCCGGCGTCGTCGTCCTGGAGGCCGCCATCGAGCCCCGTGATGGTGTCCAGGGCGATCGCCTGCGGGGTCAGACCGATCGTCTCCAGGATCTTCGGCCGCTTGGCGTGGTCCAAGAACTCCTGGGGGATCCCGTGGATCTTCACCGGGGTGCGTACGCCCGCGGCCGTCACGGCCTGCAGGAAGGACGCTCCGACGCCGCCGGCGACGCCGTTGTCCTCGATGGTCACGACCAGACGGTGGTCGGCGGCCGCCTCGACGAGGGCGGGGTCGATCGGCTTGACCCAGCGCGGGTCGGCGACGGTGACGCCGATGCCCTGGGCGGTGAGCCGCTCGGCGACGCCCACGGCGACCTCGGCCATCGAGCCGACGCCGATGACCAGGACGTCCTTGGTGCCGTTGCGAACGAGCACGTCGGCCTCGCCGAGCTTGGCGATCGTGGGGATGTCCTCGGGCGGCGGGCCCTTCGGGAAGCGTACGACGGTGGGCGCGTCATCGACCTCGACGGCCTCATCGAGGAGCTCGTTGAGGCGAGCGATGTCGCGCGGCGCGGCGAGGCGCAGGCCGGGGACGACCTGGAGGAGCGACATGTCCCACATGCCGTTGTGGGAGGCGCCGTCGTCACCGGTCACACCGGAGCGGTCGAGGACGAACGTCACGCCGGCCCGGTGGAGGGCGCAGTCCATCAGCACCTGGTCGAAGGCGCGGTTGAGGAAGGTCGCGTAGACCGCGAAGACCGGGTGCAGGCCGCCCATCGCCAGGCCGGCGGCCGAGGTGGCGGCGTGCTGCTCGGCGATGCCGACGTCGAAGGTGCGCTTGGGGAACCTGGCCTGGAACGCGTCGAGGCCGACCGGGTGCATCATCGCCGCGGTGATCGCGACGATGTCCTGGCGGCTCTCCCCCAGCCGCACCATCGCGTCGGAGAAGT
>JALZDD010000165.1 GCA_030862715.1 Actinomycetota bacterium
CGTCGATCTCGCCGAGATCGACGTGGCACGTCAGGAGATCCCCTATCTGGCGTCACTCGCGACGTCATTGGAAGAAGGAGTAAGTTCATGTTTGATTTCGAAGCAGTCGACATCCTCGAGGCGTTCCGCAAGGAGCTGACCCTCTGTGCGGTGAAGGCCGGCGAGCACGTGGTTATCCTGGCCGAGCCGACGAGCCGGTCCGATTACGTCGCCGCTGCCTACGGGGCGGCCAAAGCACTGGGTGCCCATGTGATCGCAGCGACCGTCCCAGGCGGCGATCCGACTCCAGTTCCGTCGACCCACACCGGCGCCGGGCCGGGGCTGGTCTCAGTGCTTGAGGACACAGTGGCCCAAGACCTCCTCAAGGGTGCCGACCTCGTCGTCGATCTGACGCGCGAAGGCTTCATCCACGCCCCGCTCCAGCAGGGAATCCTGGACACTGGCACTCGGATCCTGTTCGTGTGCGACGCGCCCGAGGTACTGGTCCGTAACATGCCGACCGAGGCCGACAAGGAAGAGGTGCTTGCCGCCACTCAGCTCGTGCGTGACTCCCAGACCATGACTGTTACCTCGAAGGCCGGCACCGAACTGACCGTCAACCTCACCAACTGCCACCCTGGGTTCCAGACTGGCTTTGCCGACGACGCCAAGCGCTGGGACCACTGGCCCTCGAAGATGGTGCTCTTCTGGCCCGAGTTCGCCGACGGCCGGATCGTCCTGGCCCCGGGAGACATCCTGCTACCGTTTAAGGAGTTTCTACGCTCGGAGGTCGTCCTGGAGGTCACCGGCGGGCACATCGAGAAGGTCTCCGGTGGCGCCGAGGCCGCGATCCTGGAGCAGTACATGACCGACTCCCAGGACAAGTGGGCTCGCTATACGTCGCACATGGGCTGGGGCATGATGAAGACCGCCGACTGGTTCGCCACGGAAATGTACGCCAAGCACGAGATCATGGGCATGGACGCACGTGCCTTCGCCGGGAACTTCCTGTGGTCTACCGGCCCGCACCCGTTCCTCGGCCGGGACTCGTACGCTCACCTCGACATCGCGATGCGGGGGTGCTCGATTAGCCTCGATGGAACGCCTGTCGTCGTCGACGGCACTTTGGTCGAGTGATCCGATTGACCGGACTCGGTGGGCTGAACCCGGCGCCAGGGGACCTGACTGTCGGGCTGGTCCAGCAACGGGTGCCCTTCGTCGCGACGCCAGACGACCTTTCTGCCGTCACGCGCAAGGTCGCCGGGACAGTTGTCGCCACGGGCCGTGCAATGCCGGGGCTCGACCTCCTGGTCTTCCCGGAATACTCATTGCACGGACTGCGCAAAGAGCATTGGGCACGGGACGAGTTGATGTGCGACCTCGACGGCCCGGAGGTCGACGCGTTGCGCCAGGCCTGCCGCGATGGTGCGGTCTGGGGCTGCTTCAGCATCATGGAGCGGAATCCGGCGGGCGCTCCCTACAACGTAGGTATCATCATCGATGATCGCGGCGAGATCGCACTCTGCCAACGCAAGCTCCATCCCTGGACTCCGAAGGAACCCTGGGAACCGGGTGACCACGGCCTCGCCGTGTGCGCCGGGCCGGCGGGGAGCACGCTCGCGCTCCTTATATGCCACGACGGCATGTTTCCAGAGATGGCTCGCGAGGCTTCCTACCTCGGAGCCGACGTTCTGCTCCGGACGGCTGGTTACAAGATTCCGTTGCGGCAATCGTGGGGCATTACCAACCAGGCAAACGCCTTCCACAACCTCGCCTACACGGCATCGGTCTGCCTCGCTGGCGACGACGGCAACGGACTGCCGTCAATGGGAGAAGCGATGGTGTGCGACTTCGAGGGGACCGTGATCGTCCAAGGTGATACCACGCCGGACCGGATCGTCGCTGCGTCGTTCGACCCTCGACGGGCGGGTATTGCCCGTCGTACGTGGGGGGTGGAGAACAACATCTACCAACTTGGTCACCGCGGCTTCACCGCGGTTGCAGGCGGCGCACGCGACAACCCGTACACGTGGGTGAGAGACCTTGCCGCAGGGCAATACCGCGTACCGTGGGAAGCCTCCGTCGAGGTCACCGATGGCACAGGTGAGGGCTATGGTCCTGGACGAGACCCAGGCACATCCGTCGACACAGCCCGAGCCGGGCTGAGAGTGAACATCGCCGCTCGCGCTAAGGATTCGGTGCCAAGGCCAGGCAGTCAGTAGCGTTACACGGCGTCGATCGATCCAAGGTGGGACAACGGCATCGGTGGAACGCAGCCTGTCGAACCGACGACAGGAGATCTCGATCGTGCGTACGGCCCTCGGTCGGGTTCGACCGCATCTACGCCAGGACTTCTGGCCCATGCCGATGCCCTGACATGTGTGATCACGCCCGGACCTCTCATAGAACCATTACTGCGACGTCGTTCTGATGGCCGGCGCCCTGAGAACGAGAAGCGACGAAAGCCGGAAGAGTGCGCCGCGTCAGCCCGCGAGCCCATACGGCCGGCCCTGTGTCGTCATCCCCGATGATAGGGTCTGGCGCGACGCCAATGCCCCGCCTGAATTGCCTCAGGTCAGGGCCACAATTCCTTGCGTGCGCGAGGGGAACTTGAACCCGCGCGTGCTCTCCGCTGCCGTCCGCGATCTGGCTGTTCATGACCTCGACTCCCCGCCCTGCCTCCGAATGAGACAACTCGCCCGCGACCGGCGCAGAATGCCGTCGTGGAATGACTCATGGGCGTCGACCCCGTTAGCGCACCCAGTCAGCGCCCGCCTCCGTGTTGTAGCGGGTCAGCGAGCCAGAAGCATTGCGTCGCCGCCGCGACCATCGTTCAGCAGATGCCGTATCCCCGCCTGGCAATCATCACCCGGGGCGGAATCGTCACAACCCGTCGGGGCCTGCGCGATGCTAGCACCGGCTCGTCGCGTACTCGGGCGCGGTTGCCGTCTGGTACGTGAGGGAGAGCGTTCCAGGAACGGGGAGAGATCTTGCCAAGAGATACGCTGCCGCCTGTGGTTCCATGCGGATACCGTGGCCTTCTTGGCGGAGGTCGAGCCGGTTGGGCCCGGGTTCCGCCTCGCATCCTGGTACCGGGGCCTTACATCCCGCCCGCGATCTTGAGTTCGGCGCCGCTCATATAGCTGGATTCGTCGGAGAGGAGGAAGCGGATGACGTCTGCAATCTCCGACGGTTGCCCGGGCCGCCCCAGGGGGATTGCATTCATGTACTCCTCGGATCCCGGGCCGGTGCCCATCATGTCGGTTTGGATCGCTCCGGGGTATACGGAGTTGACCCGGATTCCGTACGGACCGAGCTCGGCGGCGGCCAGGTTGCTCATGGCACGGACAGCCCACTTGGTGGTCGAGTAGGGGAACATTCCGGGATTAATGCTCTGGCCGGCCATCGATCCGACGTTGACAATCGAGCCGCCGCCCGTGTCTTTCATGATGCCCGCGGCCGCCTTCATACCCAGGAAGGTGCCGAGCTGGTTGACACGGTAGTGCCGGTCCCAGGTGTCCTGGTCGGTGTCGAGCACGGTTGCCGGCATGGCGACGCCGGCGTTGTTCACGAGCCCGTCGAGGCGCCCGTACTTGTTCATGACGAGATCGGTTACTCGCTTCCAGTCGTCGGCGCGTCCGACGTCCTGTCTCATGAACGTTCCCTTCCCGCCGAGTTCTCGCGCGGCGACGTCCTCGGCGTCGGTGACGTCGGTGATTACCACCGATGCGCCGTCGTCTGCGAGTACCCTCGCTACCGCGAGGCCGATACCGCGCGCGGCGCCCGTGACGATTATGACCTTGTCCGACATGTCTTCCCCTAGTTGTGGTTGTTGCGGTGGTCTCCGGTCACTCCAGATCTCCGCTCAGTTCGAACGCGCGCGAGGTGAGTTCTGGCAGCAGTTCCTGGAAGTCGCTGGCGACCCAAGCGGTCATGGCCGCGTTCAACGCGGCGATTGCTATTCCCGCGACGAGGCGGGGCCGCAAATCGGCGTCGACGTCCACTCTCAGGCGTTCCGCGAGGGCTCGGGCGATGGCGTCCTCCCAGCTCGGCTGCACGACCTGTCGGTAGTAGTTCTTGACGCTGCCAGACGTGGCAGTGAGGATCGAGCGGAATTGGACCGCATCTCGGTCGCGTTCGGTGGATTCGGCCAGCGCGAGTACGGCGCCCTTGATGGCGTCCAGCGGTGTGGTACCTGTCGCGGCTAGCTGCACTCGACGTGAGAGTTCATCGAGCTGCCACCTCCAGTCGCCGAAGAGGAGCGCTTCCTTGGAGTCGAAGTAGCGAAAGAAGGTCCGTCCGGAGATCCCGGCGCGGGCAGCGATCTGATCGACGGTGGTCTCCGCGAATCCCTTCTGGTGGAACAGCTCCCAACCCGCCTGCTCGATGGAGCGGAAGGTGAGCAGTCGGCGGTGTTGTCTTCCCCAGGCCGGATCGGCGAGAGACGTAGCAAGGTGCATAGGCCTAACCTCTGGTACTCGTGAGCGGTCCAGTTGAGATGGTGCTCGGGTCAGCCCTTCAGCGTTCGGACCAGCCAGTCTTCGCGCACGGAACGGGACATGATTGATACGGCTGCGGACGGGGACGCGATGTCGAATCCGTGGAAGCCGCCGCGCCAGATGTGGAGTTCCGTTTGGACGCCGGCCGCCAGCAGCCGTGCCGCATAGCCGATCGCCTCATCGCGGAAGATCTCGGCGGCACCGGCGTCGACATAGGCCGGGGGAAGCCCAGTGAGATCACCCGTGCGGGCCGGGGCCGCGTAGGTATCGATGTCGGTGCGGTCCTCGTGTCCGGGGCCAAGCACCGCGTCCCACGCCCATGCGATGTCCTCGTTCGGAAGCAGGACACCGGGCACACTGCGGGTGTACTGCTGGTACGAGCTCGTCACCCGACGGTCATCCAGCTGCGGGCAGATCAGCAGTTGGGCCAGCAGTGTCGGGCCCCCGCGATCCCGGGCGAGCAACACGGTGCCGGCGGCGACACCGCCGCCGCCCGAGGTCCCTGTCACGATCACTCGCTCAGGATCGAAGCCCAGCGAGTCAGCATTCTCGACAGCCCAGGCCAGCGCTGCATAGCAGTCCTCGACGCTTGAACGACCGGGGAACTCGGGCGAGAGCCGGTACTCCGGCGTGATCAGCACTTGATTGTGCTTCGCGACCCAGTCGAGGTGCTCAAGGCCGACGAGATTCGTGAACCGGTCGCCCGCAATCATGCCACCGCCGTGGATGGTGAAGAGCATCGACGCCCCGGGCAATCTGTCGCGGCGGCGGATGACGGACATCAGAACTGGACCGAGCGGTCCTTCCGATGTGACTTCCTCATGGATCAGGTTGAGCTCATCGAGCTTCGGCTGGATCGACGACAGGCCCAGCATGGTCGCTGGCCGGTGGATCTGCCGGAGAGTGTCCCGATTGATGGGCGGTATCTCCGGCAACGTCGCCACTGTGGCGGCAAGCTCCGGATCGTACGTCGGCCCAGCCCAGGATGTGACCTCTGGCATGCGTTCCTCCCGATCACGCCTCGTTACGTGCCCGCGACGCTAGGCGCTTTCACCATTCTGTGTCAATCCTGACACAAACGCGGAAACGGATCGCGATGGACCGTGATGGACCTAGGAACTAGCCCATGACAGAACTGACAGCAGGACCGATTGATGCGTGGCGACGTGCTGAGGAAGTGGGCGAGTGACGTCGCCGCCCGGGTCGGATGACCCCAATCCAGTCGATGCACTAAGCCTCCGCCACGATCATGTTCGGTGACGGCGGCACGGGCTGTCCCGAGTTGTTGAGCAGGCGCACGACGTCGTTGGCCGTCGTGCGC
>JALZDD010000189.1 GCA_030862715.1 Actinomycetota bacterium
CTCGATCCCATCGCCGACCGCAAGCAGCTGCTCCCCCGGATCGGGGTGATGCTGCAGGGGCAGGGCGCCTGGAGCGGCGTACGCGCCATGGAGATGCTCAAGCACATCGCGCGGCTGCACGCGCATCCGCTCGACGTCGACTACCTCGCCGAGCGCCTGGGACTGGGCGAGTGCGGCCGCACCCCCTACCGGCGGCTCTCCGGCGGGCAGCAGCAGCGGCTCGGGCTGGCGATGGCGCTGGTGGGCCGTCCGGAGCTGGTGTTCGTGGACGAGCCGACGGCGGGGATGGACCCGCAGGGGCGGCGTACGACCTGGGAGCTGCTGCGCGAGCTGCGCGCCGACGGCGTCACCGTCGTGCTGACCACCCACTACCTGGAGGAGGCCGAGGAGCTGGCCGACCAGGTGCACATCATCGACCGCGGCCGGATGATCGCCTCCGGCAGTCCGCTCGAGCTCACCCGGGGCGGCGCCACCGCCACCGTGAGGCTGGTCGTGACCAAGCCGTTCCCGCCCGGTGCCCGCGAGTCCCTGCGCAAGGCGCTCGGCGAGGACACCGAGGTCATCCTGCTCGACGAGCGCTCGATGCGGGTCACCGGTAAGGCCGACCCGACCACGCTCTCCAAGGTGAGCCGCTGGTGCGAGGAGAACGACGTCCTCCCGGAGTCGCTGACCCTGGGTCGCAGGAGCCTCGAGGACGTCTTCCTCGATCTCACCGGAGGGCTCCATCTCACCGAGGGGGTCGAGCATGTCTGAGGTGGCAACCGGGACCTTCACCCCCCAGCCTGGCGGCGCCCCGCTCACTCGGCAGGTGGTCGCCCAGGCGCTGATGGAAGCCAAGCTGATGCTCCGCAACGGCGAGCAGCTCCTCCTGGCGGTCGTGATCCCGGTGATGGTGCTGATCGGCGGCGTCACCGCGGGCAACGCGATCGACCTCGACCTCGGCACCGACCAGCCCCTGGTCGACCTCCTCACCCCGGGCGTCCTCGCCCTGGCGATCATGTCGACCTCGTTCACGAGCCTCGCGATCGCGACCGGGTTCGAGCGACGCTACGGCGTGATCAAGCGCCTCGGCGCCTCACCGCTCCCCCGGACCGGCCTGCTCGCCGGTAAGGTGCTCGCGCTCGGCTGCGTACAGCTCGTGCAGCTCTTCGTCATCGGCGGCGTCGGCCAGATCCTCGGCTGGACCCCCGCCGCGGGGTTCGGCACCGTCCTCGCCTTCTTCCTCGCCATCGCGATGGGCACCATGGCCTTCGCCTCGCTCGGGCTCTTCGTCGCCGGCGTGCTGCGCGCCGAGGCGACCCTGGCCGCGGCCAACCTGATCTACCTGCTCCTCCTGGCCGGCGGTGCCGTGGTGCTGCCGTTGACGGCTTACGGCACCTACGGCGACGTCGCCCGCTGGCTCCCCTCGGGCGCGCTCGGAGAGGCCGTACGCACCGCCTTCCTCGACGGCGTTCCGGCCTGGCGAGACCTCGGCGTACTCCTGATCTGGGCCGTTCTCGGCTCCACCCTCACAGCTAGGACCTTCAAGTGGGAATGACGACCACCGAACCCTCCACCGGCCCGGCTCCCTCGGCCAAGGACAAGGTCCTCGGCTGGCTCCGCGCCCACGCGTTCGGTCTGGCCATCGCCAATCTCATCGCCAACATCGGGATCGTGGTGACCGGTGCAGTGGTCCGGTTGACGGGCTCCGGCCTCGGCTGCCCCACGTGGCCCAAGTGCACCGAGGAGTCCTACGTGGCTCACGAGGCCCTCGGGATCAACGGTGTCATCGAGTTCGGCAACCGGCTGCTGACCTACGTCCTGGCCGCCATCGCAATCACGGTCGTCATCGCCGTGTGGAGGCGCCGCGGAGTCGTACGCAACCTGGCGGTCGTCATCGCCCTCGGCGTCCCGTTCCAGGGCGTTATCGGCGGGATCACGGTGCTCACCGACCTCAACCCGTACGTCGTCGCCCTCCACCTGCTGCTGTCGATGGCGATGGTCGGACTGTGCGTCTGGCTCCTCGACGAGATCCGTTCGCCGGTGCGCGAAGCCGCGCTGCGCAACGTACGCGTTGCCGCCGTGATCACTTTCGTCGCCGGCTGGGTCACGCTCTGGCTCGGCACGGTCGTGACCGGCTCCGGCCCCCACTCCGGCGACCTCGAGTCCCGCCGCACCGGCCTCGACCCGGCCCTGATGTCCCACATCCACGCCTATGCGGTCTACGCGCTCATCGCCGCGACCCTGGTCACGCTGTGGCTGGGCCGCAAGAACGCGTACGTCCGCCGGGTCACGATCGTCCTGCTGGTCATCGAGCTCGCCCAGGGCCTGATCGGCTGGGTGCAGTACCTCACCGACCTCCCCGTCCTCCTCGTCGGCTTCCACCTGCTCGGCGCCGCCCTGATCTCCGCCGGCCTCGCCCGCGTCCTCGTCTCAACCCGCGCCCACGCCGCCTGACACCCTCGCCGAGGCGTCACCCCGGTCGGCCGAGAAGTCGCTCCCGCAGGCCGAGACGTCACGTGCGTCGATCGAGTGGGCAGTGTGCTGCCGACTCGACCGACGCCACTGACGTCTCGGCCAACCTAGCTGACGTCTCGGCCGACGTAGCTGACGTCTCGGCGGGAGGCGGTCAGCCGATGAGCGGGTCGACCGCGAGGGCGACGAAGAGCAGGCTCAGGTAGAGGTTGCTGCTGTGGAAGAGCTGCATCGGGCGGATCTTGGTGAGGTCCTCGGTGCCCTTGGCGCGAGCGTGCAGCTGGTGGGCCTGGACGAGGAAGACAGCGCCGAGGGCGATGGCGGCGACCGGGTAGAGCCAGCTGGTGGAGGCGAGGGGCCACAGCAGCAGCGAGGTGGCGACCATGACCCAGGAGTACGCCACGATCTGAGCGCCCACGTGACGGGCGGACTTGACCACCGGCAGCATCGGCACGTCGACCTGCGCGTAGTCCTCGCGGTAGCGCAGCGCCAGGGCCCAGGTGTGCGGCGGGGTCCAGAAGAAGACGACCATGAAGAGGATCAGCGGCTCCCAGCTCACCGAGTTGGTGACCGCGGTCCAGCCGATCAGGGTCGGGAAGCAGCCTGCGATGCCGCCCCAGACGATGTTCTGCGTCGTGCGCCGCTTGAGCAGCATCGTGTAGACGAAGACGTAGAAGGCGTTGGCGGCCAGCGACAGGCCCGCGGAGAGCCAGTTGACGAAGAGGCCGAGCACGACCACCGAGAGCACCGCCAGGACCGACCCGAAGATCAGGGCCGCCCGCGGGGTGACCACGTGCCGCGGCAGAGCCCGGCGCCGCGTACGCCTCATCTGCTCGTCGATGTCGCGGTCGTAGACGCAGTTGAAGACCGAGGCCGAACCGGCCGAGAAGATCCCGCCGACGACCGTGGCCGCGACCAGGCCGACGCCCGGGACACCCTGGGCGGCGAAGAACATCACCGGCACGGTGGTGAGCAGCAGCAGCTCGATCACGCGGGGCTTCGTCAAAGAGACGTACGCCGAGATGACATCGCGCATTGACGCGCGGTCGCTACGCTGGTCGAGGTCGGGGACCGGCTGTTCGACGTGCGTCACTGAGAAGATCCTTCTCGATCGGGTTGAGGCTTCACATGCTGCTCATACAGGCAGTTCACAGCATGCGGCTCGCAGTCTAACCCGGGGCGTGAGTAGGCTCGGATTCGGCAGCCCCCACGGCCAGCCCATGCAGTCCCACGTGGACTCTACGAATTTGGCTCTACTACCTTGAAAAGGCACCTCGTGAGCACCAAACCTGTACTCGAGTGGACCGATCTGGACAGCAAGGCCGTGGACACCGTCCGCGTACTCGCCATGGACTCCGTGCAGAAGGTCGGCAACGGCCACCCTGGCACCGCGATGAGCCTGGCCCCGGCTGCCTATCTGCTCTTCCAGAAGGTGATGAAGCACAATCCGGCCGACACCGACTGGCTCGGTCGTGACCGGTTCGTGCTCTCCGTCGGCCACTCGAGCGTCACCCTCTACATCCAGCTCTACCTCGGCGGCTTCGGTCTCGAGCTCGGCGACCTGGAGAGCCTGCGCACCTGGGGCTCGCTGACCCCGGGCCACCCCGAGCGCGGCCACACCCGCGGCGTGGAGGTGACCACCGGCCCGCTCGGCCAGGGCGTTGCCAACGCCGTCGGCATCGCGATGGCCCAGCGCCGGCTGCGCGGCCTGCTCGACCCGGACACCCCGGTCGACCAGCCGAGCCCGTTCGACCACAAGACGTACGTCCTGGCCGGCGACGGCGACCTGCAGGAGGGCGTCAGCAGCGAGGCGAGCTCGATCGCCGGCACCCAGAAGCTCGGCAACCTCACGATGATCTACGACGCCAACCGGATCTCGATCGAGGGTGACACCAACGTCGCGTTCACCGAGGACGTCGCCGCTCGCTACCGGGCCTACGGCTGGCACGTCCAAGAGGTCGACTGGACCCACGACGGCACCGGCTACCAGGAGGACGTCCCGGCGCTGTTCGACGCGATCAACGCCGCCGGCGAGGTCACCGACCAGCCGTCGCTGATCGTGCTGCGCACCGTCATCGCCTGGCCCGCCCCGAACGCGCAGAACACCGAGGCCGCCCACGGTTCGGCGCTCGGCACCGAGGAGGTCGCCGCGACCAAGGAGATCCTGGGCTTCGACCCGGCCAAGTCCTTCGACGTCGACCCCGAGGTGCTCGCGCACACCCGCAAGCTCATCGAGCGCGGCGAGAAGGCCGAGGAGGCCTGGCGCGCCGAGGAGGCCGCCTGGGCCGAGGCCAACCCGGAGGCCGCCGAGCTGCTCGAGCGGATGAAGGCCGGGGAGCTCCCCGCCGGCATCACCGACGCGCTGCCGTTCTTCGAGGCCGACGCCAAGGGCATCGCCACGCGTGCCGCCTCCGGAAAGGTGATCAACGCGCTGGCGCCGGTGCTGCCCGAGCTGTGGGGTGGCTCGGCCGACCTCGCCGGCTCCAACAACACCACCATCTCCGGTGCGCCCAGCTTCGTCCCCGAGGACCGCTCCACCCACGAGTGGAAGGGCGACCCCTACGCCGGCCGCGTGCTCCATTTCGGCATCCGCGAGCACGCCATGGGCGCGATCCTCAACGGCATCGTGGCCCACTCGCCCACCAAGGCCTTCGGCGGCACGTTCTTCCAGTTCTCCGACTACATGCGAGGCGCCGTACGCGTCGGGGCGCTGTCCAAGCTGCCGGTGATCCACGTCTGGACCCACGACTCCGTCGGTCTGGGCGAGGACGGCCCGACTCACCAGCCGGTCGAGCACCTCGCCGCGGTCCGGGCCATCCCGGGCCTCGACGTGGTCCGTCCCGCCGACGCCAACGAGACCGCCGCCGCATGGCTCGAGGTGCTCAAGCACCACGACCGCCCCTCGGCACTCATCCTGACCCGTCAGGCACTGCCGACCTTCCCCCGCGGGACCGACGGCTACGCCGACACCAGCGGCGTGGCGAAGGGTGGCTACGTACTCCTCGACTCCCCCACCGGGACCGTCGACGTGGTGCTGCTCGGCACCGGCTCCGAGGTGCAGTACGCAGTCGCCGCCCGTGAGGAGCTGGCGAAGGAGGGCATCGGTGCCCGCGTCGTCTCGCTGCCGTGCCTGGAGTGGTTCGAGACCCAGGAGCAGGACTACCGCGACTCGGTGATCCCGCCCAGCGTCAAGGCGCGCGTCAGCGTCGAGGCCGGCGTGAAGCAGGGCTGGCGGGAGTACGTCGGCGACGCCGGCCGGATCGTCTCGCTCGAGCACTTCGGCGCCTCGGCGTCCGGAGCGCTGCTGTTCAAGGAGTACGGCTTCACCCCCGAGGCGGTCGTCACGGCCGCCAAGGAGAGCCTCGCCGCCATCAACAAGGGAGCATGAAACATGTCTGACCGTCTCAAGGCGCTGGCCGAGGCCGGCGTATCCATCTGGCTCGACGACCTCTCCCGCGAGCGGATCGAGACAGGCAACCTCGCCGACCTCGTCAAGGAGAAGTCCGTCGTCGGGGTGACCACCAACCCGACCATCTTCGCCGCCGCGATCGCCAACGGAGAGCGCTACGACGAGCAGCTGCGCTCGCTGGTGGCCGAGGGCAAGAACGTCGACGAGGTCATCTTCGGCCTCACCACCCGGGACGTACGCAACGCCTGCGACATCCTCGCGCCGGTCGCCGAGTCCACCAAGGACGACGGCCGGGTCTCGATCGAGGTCGAGCCCACCCTTGCCAACGACACCGACGCGACCATCGCCTCCGCGAAGGCGCTGTGGGCAGCGGTCGACCGTCCCAACGCGCTGATCAAGATCCCGGCGACCCTCGAGGGCCTCCCGGCGATCACCGCCGCGATCGCCGAGGGCATCTCGGTCAACGTGACGCTGATCTTCTCGGTCGAGCGCTACCGCGCGGTGATGGACGCCTACCTGACCGGTCTGGAGCAGGCAAAGGCGGCCGGCAAGGACCTGTCCACGATCCGCAGCGTGGCCTCGTTCTTCGTCTCCCGCGTCGACACCGAGATCGACAAGCGGCTCGAGGCGATCGGAAGCCCCGAGGCCAGCGCGCTGCTCGGCAAGGCCGCGGTGGCCAACGCCATCGCTGCCTACGCCGCCTTCGAGGAGGTCCACGCGAGCGAGCGCTGGACCGCGCTGGCCGGTGAGGGCGCCAACGCCCAGCGGCCGCTGTGGGCCTCGACCGGGGTCAAGAACCCGGCCTACCCCGACACTCTCTACGTCACCGACCTGGTCGTCGCCGACACGGTCAACACCATGCCGGAGAAGACGATGGAGGCCTTCGCCGACCACGGCGAGGTCAAGGGCGACGTCGTCACCGGCAAGGGCGCCGAGGCCGCCACGGTCTTCGAGTCGCTCCGCTCGGTCGGTGTCGACCTCGACGACGTCTTCCTGGTGCTGGAGACCGAGGGCGTCGACAAGTTCAAGGCCTCCTGGACCGAGCTCGTCGACACCGTTGTCGCCCAGATCGAGGCGGTCAAGCAGTGAGCGAAGGCCCGGTCGACGCGACGACGACGGACGCTTGGAAGGCACTCACCGAGCTGCGGGCCGGCTTCGAGCCCGACCTGCGCTCGTGGTTCGCCGATGATCCCGGCCGGGCCTCACGCTTCACCTTCGAGGCGGCCGATCTCTTCGTCGACCTCTCCAAGGACCTCATCACCGACGACCTCCTGGCCTCCCTGCTCGCGCTTGCCGAGCAGGTCGGTCTGGAGGCGCGGCGGGATGCGATGCTCGCCGGCGAGCACATCAACGTCACCGAGGACCGTGCGGTGCTCCACACCGCCCTGCGTCTTCCCGCCGACGCCTCGCTCGAGGTCGACGGCACCGACGTCGTGCCCGCCGTCCACGAGACCCTGGCGAAGATGTACGCCTTCGCCGACCGGGTCCGCTCCGGTGAGTGGAAGGGTGTCACCGGTGAGCGGATCCGCACGGTCGTCAACATCGGCATCGGTGGCTCCGACCTGGGCCCGGTGATGGCCTACGAAGCGCTCGAGCCGTTCCGGCACCCCGAGATCGAGTGCCGGTTCATCTCCAACATCGATCCCACCGACGCCGGCCAGAAGCTGAAGGGGCTCGACCCCGCCACGACGCTGTTCGTCGTCTCCTCGAAGACCTTCTCGACGCTGGAGACGCTGACCAACGCCCGCCTCGCCCGCACCTGGCTGCTCGACGCGCTCGGCGACGAGGTCGATTCCGCCGACGCTGTGAAGAAGCACTTCGTCGCGGTCTCCACCGCCCTGGACAAGGTCGCCGACTTCGGGATCGACCCGGAGAACGCCTTCGGCTTCTGGGACTGGGTCGGCGGCCGCTATTCGGTCGACTCCGCGATCGGCACCTCCCTGGCGATCGCGATCGGGCCGGAGGGGTTCGCCGAGTTCCTCGGCGGTTTCCACGCGATCGACGAGCACTTCGCGAAGGCGCCGCTCGCGCAGAACGTGCCGGCCCTGATGGGCCTCCTGAACGTCTGGTACGTGAACTTCCTCGACGCTCAGACCCACGCCGTGCTGCCCTACTCCCAGCTGCTGCACCGGTTCCCTGCGTACCTTCAGCAGCTGACGATGGAGTCCAACGGCAAGTCGGTGCGCTGGGACGGCACCGCGGTCACCACCGACACCGGCGAGGTGTTCTGGGGCGAGCCCGGCACCAACGGCCAGCACGCGTTCTACCAGCTGATCCACCAGGGCACCCGGGTGATCCCGGCCGACTTCATCGCGTTCGCCAACCCCGCCTATCCGCTCGCGGACGGCAACATCGACGTGCACGAGCTGTTCCTGGCCAACTTCTTCGCCCAGACCCAGGCGCTCGCCTTCGGCAAGACGGCCGAGCAGGTACGCGCCGAGGGGACCGCGGAGGACATCGTCAACGCGCGGGTCTTCTCCGGCAACCGGCCGACCACCTCGATCATGGCGCCGTCGCTGACCCCCGGAGTCCTGGGACAGCTGATCGCCCTCTACGAGCAGATCACCTTCACCCAGGGCGTGGTGTGGGGCATCGACTCCTTCGACCAGTGGGGCGTCGAGCTCGGCAAGCAGCTCGCCGTCCAGATCAGCCCGGCGGTCTCCGGTGACGCGGACACCGCCAAGCAGCAGGACTCCTCCACCCAATCCCTCATCGCCTACTACAGAGAGAAGCGCACGTGACCAGCGACGGTCATCCCGAGTCACTCATCGAGGTCCACGACACCGCTGAGGCGCTGGCCTCGGCGGTCGCCGGGGAGTTCCTCAGCCGCGTTGCCGACCTGCAGGCGGCCGGCGACGTCCCCACCATCGGCCTCACCGGTGGCACGATCGCCGAGGCGATCCATCGCGAGATCGCCCGCCTCGCACCCGAGTCGGGTGTCGACTGGGGCGCGGTCGAGTTCTTCTTCGGCGACGAGCGCTACGTCGCCGCCGACTCCCCCGATCGCAACGCCGGCCAGGCCCGCGCCGCCTTCCTGACCGAGGTCGGCGTCCCGGACCACCGCATCCACGAGATGCCCGCCGCCGATTCCGGCCTGAGTGTCGACGAGGCCGCGGCACAGTTCTCCGAGGACGTACGCAGCCACGGCTCCGGCGGCTTCGACATCCTGATGCTCGGTGTCGGCCCCGACGGCCACATCGCCTCTCTCTTCCCCGGCTTCCCGCAGCTCGAGGCGAAGGACGCGATCGCCGTCGGCGTCACCGGCTCCCCCAAGCCGCCGCCCGAGCGCATCACCTTCACCTTCGAGGCGCTGCGCCGGTCCACGACCGTCTGGTTCCTGGTCAGCGGCGAGGGCAAAGCCGAAGCGGTGGCCAAGGCCCACGGCGGCGCCACGGTCGCCGAGATTCCCGCGACCGGCGTCACCGGCACCACCGAGACGACCTGGTTCCTGGACCGGGCCGCCGCCTCCAAGCTCTGACCCACGCCGACTCGGCGCGACTGTCATGTTCAGGCGCGCCGAGTCGGCGCGAATGTCTCGGAAACTCAGTTACCCAGCATGCTAACGCCGGGTAAATCTTTCCCGCTACGGGTGCCGCGACCCCCTGCGGACCTGCCACCATCCGAGCATGTCCCTCAGCCCCTCTCGGCGGCTCGGCCTCACCCTGGCCAGCCTCGTTGCCCTCGCCCTGGCGAGC
Source organism: Actinomycetota bacterium (assembly GCA_030862715.1). The sequence goes on from JALZDD010000189.1 coordinate 9,559, forward strand.
TTCATGGCGGTCGTGATCACGACCTCCGCGGCCCAGGCGGCCACGATCAACGTCACCACGGCGATCGCCGCCCAGAACGGCTCGACGGCCACCGTACGCGGCTACGTCGTCGGCCAGCCCACCGCGACCAGCACGGTCGTGACCAGCAACTACCCCAGCGACTACGCACTCGCGATCGCTGACTCGGCCTCCGAGACCAGCACGTCCAAGATGCTCTACGTGCAGATCCCCGACGCGTTCCGCAGCGCGTGGGGCCTCCGGTCCAACCCGACCCTCAAGGGGCGTCAGATCGATGTGACCGGCACCCTGACGGCGTACTTCTCCCACCCTGGCCACAAGAACGCCACCGCCTTCGCGTTCGCCGGCTCGAACCCGACTCCGACTCCCACTCCGACAGCCACCCCGACAGCCACCCCGACCGCGGATCCGAACATCCCGGCGGGCTACTACGACTCGGCCGCCGGCCTGTCCGGCTCGTCACTGAAGTCGGCGCTGCACAACATCATCGACGGCCACACCACGCTGTCCTACAGCGCGGTCTGGGAGGCGCTGAAGGTCCTCGACCAGGACCCGAACAACCCCTCGAACGTGATCGAGTTCTACTCCGGGGTCTCCACACCGAAGACCAACAACGGCGGCGACGCCAACAACTGGAACCGCGAGCACACCTGGCCCCAGAGCCACGGGGACTTCGGCACGAGCAACGGTCCCGGCACCGACGTGCACCACCTGCGGCCCGAGGACGTCACCGTCAACTCCACCCGCGGCAGCAAGGACTTCGACCTGGGCGGGTCGGCGGTCTCGGAGTGCAGCGACTGCTGGACCG
>JALZDD010000222.1 GCA_030862715.1 Actinomycetota bacterium
GCCTCCAGGTCACCGTGCTGGAGGCCGCGACCGTGGGTGGCGGCACCACGGGGTACAGCACCGGAAAGGTGACCGCTCAGCACGGCCTGATCTACGCCGAGCTGGTCCAGCGGCACGGAGAGGCCAAGGCCCGGCAGTACGCCCAGGCGATGCGGGCCGGGGTGGAGCAGGTCGCCGACCTCGTCTCGGACCTGGAGATCAGCTGTGACCTGACCCGAGCGCCGGCGCTGGCCTATACGCAGCTACCGGAGCAGCGGTCCCTGATCGAGGACGAGGCCCGGGCCGCTGCCCGTCTCGGCCTTCCCGCACGGGTGACCGACCGTACCGACCTGCCCTTCGACGTCGAGGCCGCGGTCGCGTTCGACGACCAGCTCCACTTCCACCCCAGCCGATACCTGGCGGGCCTCGCCGACGCGTTCATCGCGGCCGGAGGGCAGATGTTCGAGGGCACGCGGGTCACTTCCATCGACGAGCAGCGCGACCGAACCGTCGAGCTCTCCACACCCACCGGGAACGTGGTGGCCAACCAGGTGGTTGTCGCCTCGCTGCTCCCGCCCGGCCTGCTCGGCGGCTACTTCGCGCGAACCAGGCCGTCTCGTTCCTACGGGTTGGCGGTCCGGCTGCGCGGCCCGGCGCCGACCAGCATGGCGATCCGCGTCGACTCCCCCGGCCGCTCGACCCGGCCGTGGCTGGACCCCGGCCCCAACGGCCTGATCGTGGTCGGCAACGGCCACGAGACCGGCGCCGAACCCGACACCGAGGCGAAGTACGCGGACCTCGAGCACTGGACCCGCACCACCTTCGATGTCGAGGCGATCGACTACCGATGGTCGTCGCAGGACTACATGACCCCGGACCGGTTGCCCTACGTCGGCTACCCACCGAGGAGCGAGGTGATCCTGGTGGCCACCGGCTTTCAGAAGTGGGGCCTGAACATCGGGACCGTGGCCGCGATGATTCTGGCCGACCTTCTCGTAGGCAAGGACAACCCCTGGCTACCGGTGTTCGACGCCTCCCGGATCGGCGATGTACGTTCCGTCGGCCGGCTCATCAAGGACAACCTGAAGGTCGGCCAGGAGCTCATGGCGGGCCGTCGCCGTGACCCTGACGCCCGCCCCGCTTCTGAGCTGCGACCGGGCCAGGGCGGCTTGGTCGACATCGACGACGACACCGTCGGCGGCTACCGCGACCCGGCAGGTGCCCTGCACACGGTGAGCGCCAGGTGCAGCCATCTCGGCTGCCCGCTGCACTGGAACCAGGCCGAGACCAGCTGGGACTGCACCTGCCACGGCTCCCGCTTCTCCCCCGACGGCTCCGTCCTGGACGGGCCCGCTGTCGGACCGCTCGCACGACCCGAGGTCAACGAACCCGATCTGGGTTGACCTCAACTCAACTTGAGCAGCGACGCTGGAGTCATGAAGTTCACCGACACTCAACTCCGCTATCTCCGCACCCAGCCGCTGGGCAGGCTCGCGACCCTCGCCCCCGACGGCGGCCTGCAGAACAACCCCGTGGGGTTCAAGATCGACGAGGAGCACCGGATCGTCATCGGTGGCCACCAGATGGGCAGGTCACGGAAGTTCCGGAACGTCCAGAAGCACAACCAGGTGGCCTTCGTGGTCGACGATCTCGAGTCCACCAGCCCCTGGAAGCCGCGGATGGTCGAGATCCGGGGCACCGCCGAGGCGCTCACGGACGTGGACCCGCCGATGCCGGGGACCTCACGGGAGGTCCTCCGGATCACCGCGGACTCGATCAGGGACTACGGCCTCGGCGACTGAGTCAGCGCTTCCGGAACAGCCGGGCCGGCACGAGCGAGAGGGGGTTGATCGCCGCCCGGATGCGCTGCCACCTCGTGCGAGAGTCGGACATCGACGTACGAATCGTCCCGACCTGCTCCCAGAAGGCAGCGACCTCGTCGTCCTGCGGCCCGGCCTCGCCGAACATGGTGGTGTCGGTGAGCAGCGCCAGCCCCGGCGTACCGTCCATGCCCGGGGACCCGGACAGCGCGGAGGCCTGCTCGCGGCGGGTGGCGCCCACGGGCACCCCGACCCCGAAGTCACGGGCATGGTCGAGCGTCTCGCGCCAGCCACCGGAGAGACGGGCGACCGGAGTCCCGCGCGTCCGCCGGCGATGGCGCCGCCAGATCTTCGCGCCGATGATCGCCCCGCACACGGCCGCGATGAGCAGCAGCGGGATGCCGACGTACGTGAAGACTGCGATCAGCCAGCCCGGCAGCGTGAACCCGTCGGGGCGCGAGTTGGCCTTCTGGTTGACCGACTCGTCCAGCGGGTCGCCGGAGGTCGCGGGCGGGCGTACGGGCGCCGGCGGCGGGACGACCTTGCCGGTGACGAGCTCCTCGGGCTGGGGCGCGTTCTGCTCGGGCGGCTTCTCGGTGTTCATGAACTCGGACCAGTCCAAGGTGGCCCAGGACCCGTCCGACATCCGCAGCTCGACCCAGGCGTGCATGTCCTTGCCCTGGACGACGCCGTCGGAGCCGACGACGGCCCCCAGGACCACCCGGGCCGGCACGCCGACCTGGTTGGCGAGGATCGCCATCAGCGCGGCGTACTGCTCGTCGTTGCCTGCGAGCTGGCCACCCTTGGCGGTGAAGTCGGCGAGTCGACGCAGGGAGTGACCGGCCGGGTACTGCTGGTTGGGCGGCTCCCCGTCGGTGTAGGTGCCCTCCTCCTTCAGCTTCTCCGCCACCGCCAGTGCGTTGGTGATCGGTGAGTCACCACCGCCGGCGTACTCGGCAGCGAGCGCCTGGAACTGGGCGGCCTCGTCGCCGATCGGCGACCCACCCGACCAGGTCTCGCTCTTCTTCCCTACCTTCTCGTCGGCGACCGAGGCGGTGAAGGAGTAGGAGTCGCCCGGCTTCAGCGCCGACGGCAGGACACCGGTGGACGTCGCCAGGTTGTAGCGGAAGGAGTCGGTGTCAGGACCGTCGAACGAGATGTGCGTGAGCGCGGTCGGCAGCGGCACCCAGACGCCGCCGAAGTCCTCCCCGATCGTGATCGTCCCGCGCACCTGCTTGCCGTCGGCGACCGGGTTGCGCAGCGTCGAGCTGATCTTCTGGAAGGTGTCGTCGGGACCTTCGGTCTCGCCGGAGTCGTTGGCCGCACGCCAGACGGTGCCGTCGTACGAATCCATCGCGGCGACCCGGACCCGGGTGCCCTCGGGCAGGCCCGAGACGGTGAACAGGTCCTTCTCGTAGAGCCGGCGGTCGTCCTCGGGCGTCTGGTAGCCCTTGGTGTAGACCCGGAAGCCGGCCAGAGGCGACGGGTACTGCCCGACGTCGAAGGGCGGCTCGATCTCGCCACGCAGCACCGTGCGCTCGGGCGCGAGACCCGGGAGCAGCGGCCCGGCGAGGAACGCCAGCCCGGCCGCGCCGAGGCACAGGGCGGCTCCGATCGTGGTCCGTGAGAGGCGTCGGCCGCCGGCGGCGAGGGCACGGGCCCGCATTCCGCGGATGCACAGCCAGGTGATCGCGACCGCCCCGAAGAGCGCGCCGAGCAGGGCGGTCTTGGACGGGTCCTGCACACCGAGCAGGATCACTCCGGCCATCAGCGCGAACGCGACGAGCACCGGCGGCAGCGCCGCCTTCATCCGTACGGCCAGCGCGAAGCCGACGCAGCCGGCGACCAGGCCGAGGATGTAGGGGATCGTCAACAGCGCACCACCGTCGACCGGCGGCAGCGTGGTCAGCAGTCGCTTCCAGCCGTGCACGGAGTTGTCGGCGAGGGTGCCGATGGTGTCGGGGACCGGGAGGAACGAGAGGTCGCCGATCCCGTGCAGGGCGACCGCGCCGCCCAGCACGAAGAAGGCGGCCAGGAGTCCGACGGCCAGCACGACCACCGGCTGCCCGCGGCCGACGAAGGCGATGAGGATCCCGAGCAGCAGCCCGGCGACGCCGGCGACCAGGTAGGTCCAGCCGGCGTAGGTGTCGTCGAAGCCGAGGAAGGCGATGGTGCCGAGAAGGAAGAGGAGGAGGGCGTCGACGGCGTGATGCTTCTTCATCCGGACAACCCCTTCGACAGCACGATCGGCAGCTGGTCCAGGTCGGGCAGGGTGAGCATCGGCAGGTCGGCGACGGCCTTGAAGCCGGCACGCTGCGAGGAGTCGACCCGGACGGCGACGGTGGTGGCATCGACCGAGAACTGGCCGGCCGCGCGCTGCAGCGCGACGAACTCCGGGTAGCGCCCGGTCACCAGCATCACCAGCGACGCGTCCGGCGCCTGGCGGGCGGCCTCGGCGGTGATCTCGATCAGGTTGGTCTGCTGCGGCTTCGCGCGGGAGCAGGCGTCCAGGGCCGTACGCCCTCCGCCGTTCGCTGCGGTGGCGCGCACCATGAGCACGTCGCCGGTCGCGAACGACACGTCGAACTCGTCCAGGATCCCGCGGCGCAGCAGGGAGCCCGCGATCGACATCGCGGTCTCGTACTCGTCCTCGCTGTCGTAGGACATCGGCGAGGAGTCGACGATGACGACGATGTGGGAGCGGC
>JALZDD010000293.1 GCA_030862715.1 Actinomycetota bacterium
GCGCGCGGCTGGACCAAGGACGGCGGCGACCTCTACGAGACGCTCGCCCGCCTCGACTCCGAGGGCTGCGCGCGCTACGTCGTCACCGACGTCAACAAGGACGGCATGCTCCAGGGCCCCAACCTCGACCTGCTGCGCGCGGTCTGCGGGGCCACCGATCGCCCGGTCGTGGCGAGCGGGGGAGTGACCACCATCGATGACATCGAGGCGCTGATGGGCCTGGTGGAGGTCGGCGTGGAGGGTGCCATCGCCGGCACGGCGCTCTACACCGGCTCCCTCGACCTCGCCGAGGCGCTCGACCTCACCCTCGGCCGGCCGCGCGGAGACCAGTCATGAGCCTCGCCGTACGCGTCATCCCCTGCCTCGACGTCGACGCCGGTCGCGTCGTCAAGGGCATCAACTTCAAGGAGCTGCGCGACGCCGGCGACCCGGTGGAGCTGGCCGCGACGTACGACAAGGAAGGCGCCGACGAGCTCACCTTCCTCGACATCTCCGCCTCTCATGAGGGGCGCGCGACGACGCTCGAGATCGTCACCCGCACCGCCGAGCAGGTCTTCATCCCGCTCACCGTCGGCGGCGGCATCCGCAGCGTCGACGACGTGGACCGGATGCTCCGTGCCGGTGCGGACAAGATCGCGGTCAACACCGCGGCCATCGACCGTCCCGAGCTGATCGCCGAGATCGCCGACCGGTTCGGCAACCAGGTGCTCGTGCTCTCCGTCGACGCCCGGCGGGCGCCGGCGACCGACTCCGGTTTCGAGGTCACCACGCATGGTGGCCGCAAGTCAGCGGGTCTGGATGCGATCGAATGGGCGGCGAAGGCCGTCGAGCTCGGAGCCGGTGAGATCCTGCTCAACGCGATGGACGCCGACGGCACCGAGGACGGCTTCGACATCGACCTGATCAAGGCCGTACGCAGCGAGGTGACCGTCCCGGTCATCGCCTCCGGTGGCGCAGGCAAGGCCGAGCACTTCCCGCCCGCTGTGGATGCTGGCGCCGACGCGGTGCTCGCGGCGACGATCTTCCACTTCGGCAAGGTTCGGATCGGCGAGGTCAAGCAGGCGCTCTCCGGCGCTGGCGCGCCTGTTCGCTGAGGGATCGCTCGCGGCAGAATCCCGCCATGGCGGGATCCTGCTTCGCTCCGCCTGATAGCCCAGCGCGCTATCGCACACCCGGGTCGCCCGCGCCGCCACCGCACAGCCCGTCGCCGGGACTGGCTGGCCTGGCGCACTTTCCCGCCATGGTGGGGAAGTGCTGCGGTCCCGCGCGGACACGCCGCGCAGATTCCCGCCGTGGCGGGAATCTGCGCGCTGGCGTCGCCGACTAGCTCAGCAGCGCATCCGGGATCTGCCCGTGGCGTACGCGCTGGGGGTGGTTGCCGACATCCAGGAAGGCGAGCTCCTTGCCGGTGCGGAAGTCGATCACGGCGACCGCGTCGGCGTCGGACAGTGATGCCCAGCAGGTGTTGCCGAGGCCTTCGGTGGTCCAGTAGGGCTTGCCGTAGTAGTGGCCGGTGGTCTCCTCGTCGAGGATGGTGTGCTCGCCGCTCGAGCGGTCGACCATCGCGACGTAGTCGTCCATCGTGCCCGCCGCACACAGCGTCTCGCCCTTGGAATCGATCGAGAGACCGTGGTGGGCGGAGTCGTTGACGTAGAGCTCGCGGGGCAGCGGGGTGCGCTTGGGGAGCTGGATGACTCGGGTGACGGCGCCGGTGCGGGGCTCCTCGACGGAGCCGGTGGAGTAGCCGACCTTTCCGTCGATGTCGGCCGCCTGGGTGTCGAACTCGACGATCCCGTGCAGGAACGACATCTGGAAGTAGATGAACCGCTCGCCGGGGGCGACCGCCATGGGACGTACGGCTGAGGAGATCGACGGGTAGCCGGCCTCCTCCAGCTCCTTGCCCATCTCCCAGCGCTGGGAGACCTCGAAGGTGGACTCGTCGACGATCTCGAACCAGCGGTCGCCCTTGATCGCGTCGTGGATCGGGCCGATCTTGATCGGCGGGAGCAGGTCGGTGCCGGGGATGGTGCCGAGACCGAGCTGGTCGAGGTTGATCAGCGGCAGCGAGTCGAGGGAGATCTCCTTCTGGTCGCCGGGCAGGTAGACGCGGCCGATGGAGGCGTGGAAGATGCGTGAGCCGTCCTCGGAGTAGTTGTTCTCATGGGGCGTCTCGCCCGACTCGAACGTACGCAGCCGCTCACCCGTCCGCGGGTCGCCCGCACCGCCCATCCAGTACTCGTGCACCGAGCGCGAGGTCGAGTCCGAGACCAGGAGCTTGGTGCCGTCGGGGGAGAGGCCCATGTGGTCGGTGCGGTGGCCGTCCATCTGCTGCTCGACCACGACGGAGTCCGGCGAGCCGGCGAGCGCCTTCTCGATGTCGATCCAGACCACGTCGGCGAGGCTGGGGCGCGAGACAGCCAGCAGCTTGCCGTCCCGGGTCGTGAACATGTCGTCCACGAGCTGGTCATTGCCTTCGCCGGGGCCGTAGCGGACCAGGTAGTACATCGCCAGCCGCTCGGGATCCTGGTGGATCGCGGCGATCTCCTCGTCCTTGTCCGGCACCAGGTCGATGTCCTTGCGCAGCACCTCGAAGCTGCGAGCGTCGACGATCGAAGCCGTCCCGTCCCAGTTGTTGCCCACCACCATCACGTCCCGCA
>JALZDD010000327.1 GCA_030862715.1 Actinomycetota bacterium
GAGATCATGAAGGAGCTCATCGGCCGCGAGCTCGGCTTCTGAGTCCCCTCTTAGTACGTCCCTGACGGGCGTCCACTTCCGGGTGGGCGCCCGTCGGCGTATTTCCCGGTGTTTCGGTGACGCTACGTCCGTTCGAAATCTTCGGGTTGTCTATTGTCAACAATCAGCGGGCTCCGTCACGATGGCCAGGTGGCGGGAACGGTGTTGGAGTGGTGAGCGTCTTCGGCCCCGAGGAGTTCGCGGAGCGGCTGGCGAAGGTGCAGCAGCGGATGGCGGAGCGGGGCTGGTCGGCGCTGGTGGTCGCGGACCCGGCGAACCTCTACTACCTGACCGGCTACAACGCCTGGTCGTTCTACGTGCCGCAGTGCGCGGTGGTGCCGGCCGAGGGGGAACCGCACCTGTTCCTGCGGGCGATGGACGCGCACGGCGCCACGCACACGGCGGTGCTGCCGGAGGAGCGGATCCACGCGTATCCGGAGGAGCTCGTCCACCGGCCCGACGTCCACCCCTATGACCACATCGCCGCGCAGGCCCTGGGGCTAAATCTATTTGTCGACAGTCCTGACGCGGTCGTCGCGATGGAGCTCGACGCCCACTACCTGCCGGTCCGCGGGTTTCTGGCGGTGCAGCGGGCCCTCCCGCGCACGCGGATCGTCGACAGCGGCGAGCTGGTCAACTGGGTACGCCTGGTGAAGTCGGCGGCCGAGCAGAACGAGATGAGGGCGGCGGGCGAGGTCGCCCAACGAGCGATGACGGCGGCGCTGGAAGGGGTGCGGTCTGGGCGGCGCGAGTGCGACGTCGTGGCCGACATCCAGGCGGCGCAGACGGTCAGCGTCGGCGGGGTCGGCGGTGACTACCCGGCGCTGGTGCCGCTGCTGCCGACCGGCGTCAGCGCCGACACACCCCACCTGACCTGGACCGACAGGGTTCTGAGGCGTGGTGAGGCGACCACGATCGAGCTCGCCGGCGTACGCAACCGCTACCACGCCCCGCTCGCCCGGACCGTCTGCCTCGGGCCGCCGTCGGCCAAGCTCCTCGACTGCGCCACCGCGACCGCCGAGGGCATGGATGCCGCGCTCGGGTCGATGAAGCCGGGGGCGGCCGGTGCCGACGTACATGCCGCCTTCACCCGGGTGATCGCCGCCCACGGGCTCAGCAAGGACTCCCGGATCGGCTACTCGATCGGGATCGGCTTTCCGCCCGACTGGGGCGAGCGGACGGTCAGCCTCCGGGCCGGCGAGGAGACGGTTCTCGAGCCTGGGATGGCCTTCCATGTGATCCTCGGAATGTGGATGGACGGCTGGGCCTACGAGCTCTCCGAGTCGGTCCTGGTCACCGAGCACCTGCCGGAGCCGCTGACCTCGATGCCGCGTCAACTGATCGTCAACGAGTAGTCCACCAAGGAGGAAGTGTCGAATGTCGACAATCCGCACGGACATCCGGCTGCCATTGGCAGCACGCAGCGAGCACCTCGTGGGTTCGGTGATCGACTCCAGTACGTCGCTGCTGGCCGGGCAGACCCACGACATCGTCCGCCTCGCGATGGGCAGTCCGGCCCAGGACGCGATCCCGGCCGCCGCGCTGGCCGCGGTCCCGCTGGAGCCGAACGCCTTCGACTACGCCGCCACCGAGGGCGACCCGGCGCTGCGCGAGGCGCTGCTGGCCCGGCTGGCCGGCACCAGCGACGAGACCACCTCCGACCGGCTGACGATCACCTCCGGTGGGATGCAGGGTCTCGACCTCGTCCACAAGCTCTTCACCGACCCCGGCGACCTGGTCGTCGTCGAGGCGCCGACCTACACCAACGGCAGCGCGACCGCCCTCTCCTACTCGGCCGAGCTCCTCGAGGTCCCGGTCGACGAGGAGGGCCTCGACGTGGAGCGGCTGGAGGCAGAGGTACGCCGCGCCGGCCGCCGCCCGAAGTCGATCTACGCCATCCCGACCTTCCAGAACCCGTCGGGGGCGACCCTGTCGCTGGAGCGCCGGATCCGGCTCATCGAGCTCGC
>JALZDD010000328.1 GCA_030862715.1 Actinomycetota bacterium
CACCTGGACCAGCTCGATGACCCTGACCACAAGGAGAACTGAGATGACAACGACGACCGGACCCATGGGCGAGGTGCTCCGCGACGGCGAGCGGACGGGCCTTCGCTACGTACGCCTGCTTCGCCACTCACCCGAGAAGGTGTGGCGGGCGCTGACCGAGCCGGACGGCCTGCGGCACTGGTTCCCGACGGACATCGTCGGCGAACGTGCCGTCGGGGCGCGGCTGAGCCTGCCGTTCTGGCCCGAAGGCCTGGAGCTGGCGAGCACCACCGAGGCGATCGAGGAGATGGGGGTCGACCCGGGCGACTACGTCTCGGAAGGGGAGCTGCGGGTGTGGGACCCGCCCCGGACCTTCGAGTTCACCTGGGGGATGGACGGTCGCGAGGAGCTGACCGACTTACTCCGCTTCGACCTCGAGCCCACCGACGATGGCACCCGCCTCACCTTCACGACCTGGCTCGGCAGCCCCACCGGCAACACCGACACCGCCGTCGGCTGGCACGTCTGCCTGGACGAGCTCGCCGACCTCCTCGAGGAGGGCCCGTCGCCCATGACCGAGGAGGCCTCCGCCCGCGTCGTCCAGCGGGTCAAGGACCGCACCGACGAGCTGCGGCCCGCGTACGCCGTCGCGCTCGACAAGGTGGCCCCGCCGCTAGGCTGACCGGGTGGAGAACCGCACGTACGTCCAGCTCGGCCGTCGCTCGGATCTCGGCGCCGACTGCTCGAACTGCTTCGGCCTGTGCTGCGTGGCCCTGGCGTTCGTGAAGTCCTCGGACTTCCCCCGCGACAAGCCTGCGGGGGAACCCTGCGACAACCTCGACGAGCACGACGCCTGCAGCATCCACCCGCAGTTGCGTGACCAGGGCTTCAAGGGCTGCACCGTGTTCGACTGCTTCGGGGCCGGGCAGAAGGTCTCCCAGCACACCTTCTCCGGCCGCTCCTGGCGCGATGACGCCCGGGTGCGGGACGAGATGTTCGCCGTGTTCCCGCGCGTGCGCCGCCTGCACGAGCTGCTCTGGTGCCTGGACGAGGCGATCGCGCTCGTCCCGGCTCATCGCAACCCTGCGCCGTGGGTCGACGCTTTCGAGCGTGTGCGCGAGCTCAGCGACCGGCCGGCACAGGACCTGGCTGACCTCGATGTCGACGCGGCGTACGACTCCGCTCGGGGACTCCTGGTCGAGGCCAGCGAGATCGCCCGGTCAGGGGTCGAGCCCGGCCGGCGTCGTCGCGGCGCCCGCGTGCCCGGCCCGGGGAGCGACCTGATCGGTGCGAAGCTGGCCGGCGCGGACCTCTCCGGCGCGACCCTCCGCGGGAGCGTCGCGATCGCCGCAGACCTCTCGGGCGCGACGATGCGGTCCTGCGATGTCCTCGGCGTCGACCTGCGCGACGCCGACGTGAGCGGAGCAGACCTCAGCAGCGCGATCTACCTGACGCAGATGCAGGTCAACAGCGCCCGCGGCGACGCCCGCACCGCCCTTCCCGAGGGCTTCGAGCGGCCTTCTCACTGGACGTACGGATAAAAGATCTGGGCAGCGGCGTCCACCTCCCCCTCGTCACCGGCCATCCTCCCGGAGCCCTGTTCGTCTGGACGTCGCCAGTATCTTGGGTCGGGCTCGGGCCTGTGCGTCGCGAGGACTTTGTTGGTGGCGAAGGAAGGCATTCAGGTTCGCGTGGGTCCGCGGAACCTGCCCTACGAGCGCTGTTGGGGTTCTGTGTGCCGAATTCACTGACGGATGCCTGCAGGGGTGTTTCAATGCAAGCGCGCCGCATGTCGCAGCGCCTCGACTTCGAAAGAAGACCCCCATGCTTCGCAAGTTCACGCTTGCTGCTGCCGCCCTCGCGCTCGGCGCAGCGACCCTGTCACTTGGTGGTTCCGCGCAGGCTGCGACCACCCCATCTGTCAATGTCACGAGCGCCTGCCAGGGCGGCGCTGGTGTCATCACCGTCGGCGCCCGGCGCTCGCCCACCGGTGGCACCATCGGAACGACCGTGATTCGTGACGTGAAGAGGCCCAACTGGTCCGGATTCACGATGGTCGGCAACGGCGAGCCATCCGGTCCGTTCCCTGAGTCAGCGATGCTCCACCCGGTCGACGGCGTCGTACGCGACACCACGAAGTCCACCCTCGCCTGGCCGAAGCCAGTCACGGGCGTGTACTTCTCGGGTGACTACTCGGTCTTCTGCATCGGAAGTGTCGACCAGAACCCATACCGAGTCATCGGCATGGGCCCGTCCTCCCAGATCACCGTACGCCGCGACTCCGGCGTTGTCCGGGTCGAGGGCGAGGCGAACCGGATCGGCAAGTACCGCCTCACCGTACGCCTGTGGACTCCGGCCGGCTTCCAGGAGAAGTCGACGGTGGTCAACGTGGGCGTTAACACGAACATCGGCGAGTTCCGGCACCGCTTCACCGGCTTCAAGCGGACCAACAAGTTCACCAAGGCCGTACTGATCGCAAAGAACATCCGAAGCGGCAAGACCACCACGGTCACAGTGCGACGCACGTTCTGACCTTCAATACTGCTCGTGGCCCCGTCGATCCGGCGGGGCCACGATGTCTAAGAAGGTGCGTCGGCATCGGCGGCGGATTGAGAAGTCGAGTCGTGACGGGTAGCAGCTGCGTCATCGGCGGGAGCGTCTTGGTCTTCGGGCTGAGGCGCTCTTCTCGTTTTGGGCCGGTGCCGTCGGGACGGGGGTGCGCGTAGGGGACCGTGTGCACCTTGACGAGGACACCCCGTATATCGAGGTGTGGCGCTCGGTTCGAGGAGGTGGAGACACGAAGACGAAGAAGTCGAAGCGGACGCTTGCGGTCTCGGGATACGTCGCGGCGATGTTGGAACGGCAGCATGAGGTGCAGGCCAAGATTCGGGCTCGGCTTGGGGAAACCTGGCAGGACAACGACCTGGTCTTTCCGTCCTCGTGGGCACCGAGCAGGACGCTCACAACGTGCGCCGGATGTTCCGCGATGCTCTCCGCCTGGTGCCCGGGATCGATCCCGATGAGTGGGTGTCGTACGAGCTGCGGCCGGTGATCGAGTCCGGTGCCAGCGTCATGGACAGCGTCTTTCCGCTCGCCGTCGAGGAAACCGACGAAGACGCCGAGGACGAGGAGGATGACGATGATGACGCGGCGTAGTCAGGCAGTTCGTCAGGATTCGGCCCTTCGGCCGCTGACTCCGGCTCACTCGCTTTCGCGTTTTGCCTGGTCAGAGTGGGTGGAGCATAGGGGACTCGAACCCCTAACCCCCTGCTTGCAAAGCAGGTGCGCTACCAATTGCGCCAATGCCCCGGACGGGTGTCCGTCGGTCAGCTCACCTTGTCGGTCGCCGCGGCCCAGTGACCCTTCTCAGGGTTGGACTGGTCGAGCTTCTTCTTGGCGAGGAGGATGCCAGCCGCGGCCAGCAGTACGAGGACGATCTTCTTCATGTCTTCTCCTGCGAGTCGTGGTGAGCATCGCTGCCCGTTAGACCCGGAAAGCGTACCGGCCCGCCATGAAGCGTACGAAATCAACCGGCCTCGGGATCGGGCGCCAGGCCCAGGGAGGCGATGGGGGTGCAGGTCATGTGAGTGCTCGCCCACATCCGGCCGGTCAGGATGCCGAACCCGCGCGCCGAGGGCCGGCTGTAGGGGGAGGCGCCGGACTCGTAGGTGGTGATGAGCTCGCCCGAGACCTCGATGATCGCCTCGGCCATGTTGGGGAACCTGTATTTGCGCCGCACCGCACCGACGCGGCCGTCGGGCTTCCGCTCGCAGATGAAGATCGTGCTCGGCCGGTGCCGGCCGAACGATGAGGAGAAGACGTACTCGTCGCGGCGCACGACGACGCCCTGGACCTTGGGCGGGGTGGTGGTCGAGAGGACGGGCTCGGAGAAGTCCCACTCACCGTTCGCGCCCTTCTCGTAGGCGAACAGCGTCTGGTTTCCGAAGCCGCCCACGTAGAGGCGGTTCCCACGGATCTGGCAGTAGGAGCCGGCAGCCACCTTTGCCGGCGCCTCGATCGGCTCGACCTCGGCACCCTTCGCCGCGTTCCGGATGGCCGCGAGCGAGTAACGGTAGAGCCGGCCGGTGCCGCCGCCGGCACCCTTGGAGACCCAGACGTCGTCACCGTCGATCGCGACACCGCCGGCGTGGCCGGGACCGGCCTTGCCGTTGTAGCCCACGAGCAACACCTCGGCGGCGGACTTCCCGCTCTTCAGGTCGACCAGCACCAGCGCCGAACCCTTGTCGTGGGAGTAGTAGCTCTGGGCCAGCATGTTGGTCTCCGGGCCGTAGCCCAGCCCCTGCGGCGTCCAATCGTCGGTGCCACCGGTGGCCAGCGTGTTGGGGATGAGCGGGCCGACGCGCCCGCCCAGCCGCTGCCCCCACCTCTCGGTGCGCTTCATCCCGCCCTTGACCCACCGACGCGTACGTCCCGGGATGGAGTCGAGGTCGAACGGAAGGTCGATCTTGGTCATGATGATGATATTTGCATGCGGTTCCTACTGCGTTCGGATGGCATACCGTCCCATCGTCGCTAGGTTCT
>JALZDD010000354.1 GCA_030862715.1 Actinomycetota bacterium
GAGGATCTTCTGGACCGCGGTGTCCGGGAGCGTGCCGGTGTAGGTCGAGAGGATCTCGTCGTTGTCGGCGCCGCCGCGTACGGACTTGCCGATCTTCACGTCCTGGGTCGCGGCGAGCAGGGAGGAGATGCCGGTCTCCGGCGCGATCAGCGCCGCCGGGTCGGGCACGCCGTAGTCGGCGGGGTCGAGCTCTTGGAACGCGGTCGTGAACGGCAGCTTCGCGTAGACGACGCCGTCGACCGAGACCACCTCGACCTGCGCCTCCGTGCCCATCACCGGCACGGTCAGGGTGCCCTGGAACGCGGGCTGGCGGGTCAGCGTCCCGGTCGCCGCCTTCAGCGTCGTGATGCCCTCGGGCAGGTCGTCGGAGGCGATCGAGAAGTTGATCCCGCTCGTCTCGTCGAGGTGCTTCTGCGCCGCTGCGAGCACCTGCTTCGGCGTACGTCCCTTGGTCGGGTCCTCGTCGCCGCAGGAGGTCATCACGAGAAGCGCGGCCAGGAGGGCGACGAGAGCGAAGGCGAGGCGTGGCAGGCTCATGGGCATGCGGGTCAGAATGCCACGTCCCGCAACTCCCATGGTGTCCAGGTGGCCCCGGTGGTCAGCTGGCCGGTGAGGCGCTTTCCGGACGCGGAGCCTCCATGCACCGCCGGATGGTCGTGACGACGCTGCCGGCGGTGAAGAGCTCGTCGTCGGTGGATTCGCCCACACGAACGTCGTGGATCCGGTCGACGAGTGCGGCCAGGGCATCCTGTACGTCTGCCTTGATCCCTGGGTCCACGGCGCGCCCGTCGCCCGATCGCACCAGGTCCGCGAGAGCGATCAGTGCCACCGCCGTGTGAGGCCTCAGCTCCGGGCCCAGCCCGACGTGGTCGTTCTCCGCCCGTTCCTCCTCTTCCAGGAGCTGGGTGAGCTCCTCGACCAGGAAGCACACCCGCTCGAGGGTTGCTGCCTCCTCGAGCTGTCTCTCCAGGCGGTCTTGGTGGTGCCTCAGACGCCTGTTGGCGCGCGATGCGTCGAGGACGAGCTGTCTGGCTGCGCGCATGCGCTGCACCGCCGGTTCCAGTTCTGCTCGGCAATCACTCCACTGGGTCTGCGTGGGCGGCCCATCGCCTTGCAGAGCATGTGCCAACAGCCGAAGTTGGAAGACCACCTCGGCCCGGACATCATGTATCGCCCGCTCTGTGGGCGCGAGCGGCAGCTGCGGGAAGAGCACCGTCATCACGACTCCGATGGCGGCCCCGATCAGGGTGAGTCCGCCGAAGGCGCTGACGAAGGCCACGGGATCGTCCGTGCCGATGATCAGTACGAACAACGCTGCCGTCGGGACCCAGTGGCCCTTGTCATCGAGCCAGCCAGAGCTCCCCGCGATCGTTCCCACCGCGATCACCAGGGCCACGGTCGCGGGGCTGGGCGTGAGGACGGCCCCGATGGCCAGCGCGATCGCCGAGCCCAGCCAGATGCTGATGATGCTCTGGACGGACTTGCGCACTGAGCCCATCACGGTCGTGGACATGGCGACCACGGCGCCCAGGGGCGCGTAGTACGGGAACTCGCCGGCCGGCCCCGGGAAGACCGCCCCGACCCAGAAGGCGATGGCTCCGGCAGCCGCCGTCGTCAGGGCTGGCGCCCACGGAAGGCGGTGGGCTAGCGCCCACGAACGGGACGTCACCTGACGATGCGGTGCTCAGAGCGGATGGTCCGCCCGACGACCGTGACGACGACAGATGTGACGGCAGTTCTCATGACCGGCTCCCTCCGTTGCATCGGAGTGACCCGGTACCCGGGGGAAGCCGGTTCATGACCTCCTCAGTTGTTCCAGCGCGCGCGGCCGACGGGGATCACCATCAGGTCCTCGCCGACGACGAGGTCTCCCGAGAAGCCCCGCTGGGCCTTGCGCCAGCGGGCCGAGGGGTTGTTGCCGGGCACCAGATGGGAGAGGGCGAGGGTGCCGACGCCGGCGGGCTCGACGAACTCGGGGTCGATCACCTCGTGGACCAGGACGTCCGCGCCACGGGCGAGGTCGATGAGGTTCTGGCTCACGCAGGTGTCGCCGGAGACGACGACCGACCCGATCGTGTACGTCGTGGGCCAGTCGACCGTGTGGTCGCTGTGCAGGTGGGTGAAGAAGATGCCGCGCACCCAGGCGAGCGCTGAACCCAGGCCGGTGTGTGGAGCCAGGCCGCTCTGCTGCAGGCGGCCGAAGGCACCGACACCGAGGTCGACGACGTACACCTTGTCCTCGAACGCGATCGCGGTCGACACCCCGTGCCGCCCGCCGTCGAGCACGGCCGGGCCGCCTGATGTGCCGAGAAGTACGACGCGGTCCGTGCCTTCGAACGGCGCTCGGTGTGGGCCGCAGACGCGGCCACCGCCGGCGTACGCATGGCTGTCGCGGTCACCGCGCCGACCGCTCCGAGACCGACCATCGACAGCAGGCGGCGCCGGTCGGTCGAGGGGATCGAGGCGACGGCCTCGTTGAGGACATGACACATGTGGATTGCTCCCGGGATCAGGCGGTGAGGGCTACGTCGCGAGCGAGGACGCGACGGGTGAGGAGGGCGAGGAGGAGGGCGACGGCGCCGACGAGGACGACGGCGGCACCGAGGCCGCCGAGGGCACCGGTGAAGGCGACGATCAGGAGCGGGCAGACGAACTCGCCGAGGAACAGGGCGGCGGTCCACAGGCCGGTGCCGCGGCCGCGCTGCTCGAAGGTGAGGCCGGACACGGCCCAGACGAGCAGGGTGGGCAGCATCAGGCCGGTTCCGGCAGAGGCGATGACCGCGCCGAGCACGATGACCGGCACCACCGAGGTGGCACCGAGCACGACCAGGCCGGTTCCGGCCAGCCCGAAGGCGATCGGCAGCAGCGTGGCGGTGCCGCGGCCGGAGACCCGGCCGAAGGCGTACGCCCCACCGGCTGTGGCGAGGGAGGCGAGCGCCGCGAACGCGCCGATGGCGGGGACGGCGGTGATCCCGGCCGCGTCCAGCACGTAGGGGAGCTCCACGATCGGGGTGTAGAAGACGATGCCGCCGATGACGGTGACGGCGCACGGCAGCGCGAGGGCGCGGGTGGGCAGCGGCGGGAGCGGAGTGCGCTCCTCGGTGGAGGCGGTCTCGCCGGCGGGCTGCCAGATGACCGCCGCGGCGAGGACGAGGAAGACCAGGCTGGAGGCGTAGAGCCAGAACGGGTTGCGCCAGTCCTGGGCACCCAGCATCCCGCCGAGCGCGAAGAACACCGTGGCCGACAGCGACGCGAACACGGTCTGCATGCCGAGCCAGCGATCGCGCTCGGTGCCGCTGAAGTAGTCCGAGATCAGCGTCGTGCAGCAGGTCATGATC
Organism: Actinomycetota bacterium; assembly: GCA_030862715.1. Next base: position 3,339 of record JALZDD010000354.1, read on the forward strand.
GCCGCCTCGGCGACGCCGACCCCCGCGCGACTGAGGACGATCGCGCCCAGCCCGTCCAGCCACAGCGGCGCGGTGCCGAAGACGGCGTAGACCGCCAGGCCGGTGAGCAGCAGCCGCTTGCGCCCGAACCTGTCGACGATGCTGCCGGCGAACGGCGCCAGGAGCGCGATCATCAGCGCCGGGACGGTGAGCGACAGAGGCACGAGCGCGGTCGCGGCGCCGCTATGGCCGAAATGGTCCTGCATCCTGGGTAGGACGGGAGCGAGCAGCACCGCGCCGAGGATCGGCAGGCAGCTCATGAACATCAGCAGGAAGCCCTGCGGGCGTCCGGCTCGCCGGACGGGCGTGAGGGTGTCGGACATGGGGTCTCCATGGATCAGGCCGAGATGGTGTGACAGCAGTCACAGCATCGTGGGAGATCCAGGAGGTATTGCGGAAGCCAAACCTGCTTCTGCCGGGTATCAGCCTCGTCGATACCCTAAGGTCAGTCCGACTGCTCCAGTCGCGCGGCGGCGAGCGTCATCATCCGGCGCAGCCAGCCGTGCGCCGGATCCGCGCGATGGGCGGGGTGCCACCAGAACGCCTCCTTGAGCGGGACGACGTCCCAGGGGCAGTCGAGGATGCGTACGCCAGCGGCGCCCGCGAGCCGGGTGGCGAGCTGGCGCTGCAGCAGGGCGACGCGCGGGGTCCCGGCGACCAGGAACGGGACCGGGAGGAAGCTCTCGGTCACCACGTGGACGTCGGGCTCGACCCCGATCATGCTGAGCTGGCGTACGGCTGGGGTGAAGGCGGTCGGGGCGTGGTGGGTGACGACCCAGGGCATCTCGGCGAGCCGCTCCATGGTGATCGTCTCGCCGACGGCGTCGTTGTCGGCGGACACGACCAGGACCCAGCCGTCGGTGTGGAGCTCGACTGCGGGCAGATCTTGGAGGAAGCCGTGGGGGAGGACCATCCCGTCCACGTGTCGCAGCGACTCCGGCGCCTGGTCGACGTCGCCGTGGGTCTGCAGCTGGAACCGGAGGCGTACGCCGGGGGCCTCGCGGGCCAGCTCGGTGGCGAGGTGGTCACCAAGCACGGTCGTGGAGTAGTCCGAGGCGACCACGGTGAACTCGCGGGTCGAGGTGGCCGGGTCGAAGCCCGGCTCGGCCTCGAAGACCCGGCGTACGCCGACGAGGGCTGTCGTGGTGGTCCCGCGCAGCTGGGTGGCCAGGGGCGTGAGGTCGTAGCGGTTGCCTGTGCGGACGAGGAGCTCGTCGCCGAAATGGCGCCTCAGGCGCCGCAGCGCCGCCGAGACCGCCGGCTGGCTCAGCCCGAGCCGCGCGGCCGCGCGGGTCACGTTGCGCTCCTCGAGCAGCGCGTCCAGGGAGGGCAGCAGGTTGAGATCGAGATTGCGGAGCGGATCGGTCGCCATGGTCCGACTATAAACACGGTGTATAGGCGGGATAGGAAATCTGCTCTTCCCGAATAGTTGCGCGCGGTTCAGAGTGGTGCTCGTCACTCCACCATCTCGTACATCCAGGGAGCTCTCATGCCCGCCATCAGCTCGGTTCTCGTCATCGGTGCCGGAACCGCCGGGACGGCGACCGCGATCCTGCTCGCCGAGCGCGGCGTCTCGGTCGACCTCGTCGAGGCCAAGCCGGACATTTCCGCCTTCGGCTCCGGGATCACCCTGCAGGGCAACGCGCTGCGGGTGCTGCGCGACCTCGGCGTGTGGGAGCAGGTCCGCGCCGAGGGCTACGGGTACGACACCCTCGGGCTGCGGGCGCCCGACCCGGCCGGCACCCTGCTGGTCGAGCTCGAGGACCACCGCACCGGCGGTCCGGACCTGCCCGCGACGGTAGGGATGTATCGCCCCGCCCTCGCCCGGATCCTGCTCGAGCGAGCCAGGGTCGCCGGCGCCAAGGTGCGCTTCGGGGCCACAGTGACCGAGCTGTCCCAGGACGACGCCGGCGTCGACGTCGCGTTCGCGGACGGGTCGCACGGGCGCTACGACGTCGTCGTCGGCGCCGACGGCGTGCGCTCCTGGACGCGCCGGGCGATCGGCATCGACGTCGAGCCCGAGCCGGTCGGGATGGGGATCTGGCGCGCCTTCACCGACCGGCCCGCCTCGGTCACCCGCACCGACCTGATCCACGGCGGACCCTCCTACATCGCCGGCTACTGCCCGACCTCGGAGAAGAGCCTCTACGCCTACATCGTCGAGCCGGCCCAGGACCGCAGCGGGCTCGGTCCCGAGGAGGGGCTGGCGGTGATGCGCGAGCTCGCGGAGGCCTATCACGGGCCCTGGGACGAGATCCGCGGATCGCTGACCGACCCGACGAGGGTCAACCACACCCACTTCGAGAGCCACGTCGTCGACGGTCCCTGGAACCGCGGCCGGGTCGTGATCATCGGCGACGCTGCCCACAGCTGCCCGCCGACCCTCGCCCAGGGCGCCGCCCAGGCGCTCGAGGACGCCGCCGCGCTCGCCGAGCTGCTCACCGCTGCCGACGACCTGGCCGCCGTCTGGCCTGCGTTCACCGAGCGCCGGCTGCCGCGAGCACGGGCCGTCGTCGAGGCCTCGCTCCAGCTCTGCACCTGGCTGAAGGCACGCGAGCGCGGTGACGTACCCGGCCTGATGGCCCGCGTCGCCGCCCTCGTCACCCAGCCCGCCTGACCACCCCATCTCACGAGGAGAACACCGTGACCGACCCAGCGACCGACCCCGCCATCGACCCAGTCATCGAGACCCCGCCCGCCGAGCGGCTGATCACCCACCTGCGCCATGTCGATCTGGCCGTGCCCGACTACGAGCGGCAGCTTGAGTTCTACACGAACACCTGGAAGCTCAAGGCCGAGACGACCGACTCCGGGCTGGCGTTCCTGGCCGCGGAGGGCTCTCCGGAGCACTACTCCGTGCGCCTGCGCCGCGCCGACGACAAGCGCCTGGACCTGATCGCCTTCGGCGCGGCCAGCCCGACCGACGTCGACGCGATGGCCGAACGGCTCGGCCGTGCCGGGGTGAAGCTCATCAGCGAGCCAGGCCCGGTCCTGACGCCCGGCGGCGGCTACGGCTTCCGCTTCTTCGACAACGACGGACGTACGGTCGAGGTCTCCTGCGACGTTACCGTGCGGCAGCACCGCAAGATCGAGGAGGGCGAGTCGGTCCCGGTCAAGCTCTCCCACGTCGTCATCAACTCGCCCAACCCCGAGCAGACCGTGGCGTTCTACCAGCGCCACCTCGGCTTCGCGCTCTCCGACACCCTGATGCACCCGCGGCTCGGCTCGATGATGTGGTTCCTGCGTACGAACCGGTTCCACCACAGCCTCGCGATCGCCCGCGGGCCGCACGTCGCGCTGCACCACGCCTCCTTCGAGATGCGCGGGCTGGACGAGTACATGCGCGGAACCGGGCGGCTGCTGCGGGCCGGCGTGGAGAAGATCTGGGGGCCGGGGCGGCACTTGGCCGGCAACAACACCTTCAGCTACTTCCTGGACCCGCACGGCAACACCGTGGAGTACACCACCGAGCTCGAGGAGCTCGTCGAGGACAACTGGCACCCGCATCTGTACGACTTCAGCGACCCGGATGTCTCCGACCAGTGGGGCACCGCCAACCCGATGGACGAGCTGGTCGCCGGGAAGTCCTTCAACGACCCGGACAAGGGCGTCTTCGTCGCCCCGCCGGTCTGAGCTGCGTTCGAACGAGGAGAGCCCGATGAAGCTGGCAACCTTTCGAGATCCTGACCTCGACGTGCCGCGCGTCGGCCTGGTGACCGAGGCAGGACTGCACCCGTTCGCCGTCCGGCACTCGATGCGTACGCTCATCGCCGGCGGCCGCGAGGTGCTCGACCGAGCCGCCGACCGTGCCCGGACGACGGAGGCCATCGACCTCGCCGAGGTCGAGCTGCTGGCGCCGCTGGAGCCGGCCTCGGTGCGCGACTTCGTCGCCTTCGAGGAGCACGTCGAGGGCGTACGCCGCTCGGTCGACGGCGTCAGCGGGGTCCCCGACGCCTGGTACGACGCCCCGGCCTTCTACTTCACGAACCCGCACGCGGTCCTCGGTCCGGGAGCGGAGGTCCCGTTCCCAGAGGCCTGTGCGGCCCGCGACTTCGAGCTGGAGGTCGCCGCCGTCGTCGGGGCCGAGGGTAGGTCGGTCCCGCCGGAGGAGGCCGGGGCGTACGTCTTCGGCTACACGATCTTCAACGACTGGTCCGCGCGTGACCTGCAGGGCCGCGAGATGCAGGTCGGTCTCGGGCCAGCCAAGGGCAAGGACTTCGCCACCACGCTCGGGCCGTGGATCGTGACGGCCGACGAGCTCGAGCCCTACCGGGACGAGGACGGCTTCCTCGACCTGCTGTGCACCGTGTCGGTCAACGGCACAGAGGTCGGCCGCGACCGCCTCTCGAACGCCGGCTGGACCTTCGAGACGATGATCGCGTACGCCTCCCGCGACTCCCGCGTGGTCGCCGGCGACGTCCTCGGCTCGGGCACCGTCGGCAACGGCGGGTGCCTGGCCGAGCTCTGGGGCCGTCATGGCTCGCAGGAGCCGAAGCCGCTGCAACCCGGTGACGTCGTCACCCTCGAGGTCGAGGGGATCGGCATCCTCACGAACACGGTCGCAGTCGCCCCGCCCGCCCCCGACCTGCCACCGGTGCGCCGCCGCGAGCCCGCCGCCCGGCTGCGCTGATATCCATCAAGAAGAGGACAAGAGATGTTCGAGTACTTTCCTGGCAACTACGTGTGGAACCTGGGTGTGGTCGCCACGCTCAACTCCGGCGGCCTCATCGACGAGGTCGACCGAGCCTGCCGGCCGCTGAAGGAGCTGGCCGCGCAGGGCTCCGACGTGGGCACCGCCGAGTTCATGGCCGCCTGGCGTGGCGTCGCCGACCAGCTCGAGGAGCAGGCGGGCGAGGCCGAGAAGGCCGGCCACCGGCGTACGGCTGGGCAGAAGCTCTTCCGCGCCTCGGTCTACGTCTCCCAGGCCGAGCGGATGCAGAGCGCGAAGGACCCGGGCCGCAACGCCGAGTACCAGCGCAGCGTCGACCTGCTGGTCCGCTCCTTCGAGCTCCTCGACCAGCCGACCACCAAGGTCGCCATCCCGTACGTCGAGAACGGCCGCGAGACCACCCTGCCCGCCTACTTCCACCCGGCCGGTCGCGACGGTGAGGCGACGCCGGTCATGATCGTGTGGAACGGGCTGGACTCGACCAAGGAGATGATGGTCGGCGCCGGTGTCCACACGGAGCTCGCTGCCCGCGGGATCTCGACGTTGATGGTCGACTGCGGCGGCGCCGGCGAGGCGCTGCGTCTGGACGGCCTCACCGCGCGGGTCGACACCGAGGCCTGGGCCGCGGCCTGCGTCGACTGGCTCGAGACGCGCTCGGATGTCCGTGCCGACCGGATCGGGCTTGTGGGCTGGTCGCTGGGTGGCTACTACGCGCCTCGCGCGGCTGCGTACGAGAAGCGGCTCGCGCTGTGCGTGGCCTGGGGCGCCAACCACGACTGGGGCGCGGTGCAGAAGCGCCGGCTGCAGCGTGAGGGCGAGAACCCGGTGCCGCACTACTGGGACCACGTGCTGTGGGTGTGGGGTCAGCCCGACGTCGACACGTTCATCGAGTTCGCCGAGGGCGTGAACCTCGATGGTGTGGTCTCGGAGATCACGGTGCCGTTCCTGATCGCCCACGGTGAGAACGACCGTCAGATCCCGCTCTCCTACGCGCATCGCTCCTACGACCAGGCGGTCAACAGCCCCAAGCGCGAGCTGCGGATCTTCACGCCGGAGGAGGGCGCCACCGAGCACATCGGTCTGGACCACTTCCCGCACGTCATCGGCTTCATCGCCGACTGGGTCGCCGACACCTTCGCCGAGCTGGACGCCTCGTGACCACCTTGGACCGGAGCGACCCCGAAGGCGAGATCGCGAAGACGGTCGCCCGCGTCTCCAACTGGGGCCGCTGGGGCGAGGACGACGTCCGCGGGACGATGAACTTCCTCACCGACGCCAAGCGGGTCTCGGCCGCGGGGCTGGTGCAGACCGGGCGGTCCTACTCGCTCTCGCTGCCCTTCGACATGGACGGGCCGCAGAACGGCTGGCGGCGGCGTACGAACCCGGTGCACACCATGCTCGACACCGGCACCGACGCGGTCACCGGCATCCAGGGGTTCCCGCACGGGATCGGTGGTGCGGACGACGTCATCGCGATGCCGCTGCAGTGCTCGACCCAGTGGGACGGGCTCGGGCACATCTTCGACCACGGGCGCGCCTGGAACGGCCGCCCGGCCGAATCCGTGGTCACCTCGCTGGGCGACGGCGTCACCGGGATCGAGACGGTCGCCGACGTGGTCTGCGGTCGGGGCGTGCTGCTCGACGTCGGCCGCGCGGTCGGGACCGACGGAGAGCTCCCCGATGGCTTCGCCATCACCGAGGAGCACCTGGAGCAGACGCTCGCCGCCCAGGGCGCGAGCGCGGCCGTGGGCCGAGGCGACATCGTCGTCGTACGCACCGGGCAGCTGTCCCGCGCCCGCCGGAGCGTCGCCGCCGGCGACGGCTGGGGCGGCTACGCCGGGGGACCGGCTCCCGGTCTGTCCTTCACCACCGCCGACTGGCTGCACCGCACCGAGATCGCCGCGATCGCCACCGACACCTGGGGCTTCGAGGTGCGACCGAACGAGTTCGACGACGCCTTCCAGCCCCTGCACCAGGTCGCGATCCCACACCTCGGCCTCTTCCTCGGCGAGATGTGGGACCTGGACGGCCTAGCGTCCGCGTGCGCGGACGACGGTCGCTACGACTTCCTGCTCACTGCGGCTCCGCTCCGGGTCACCGGCGCCGTCGGCGCCCCGGTGAACCCCATCGCGCTGCGCTGAGGGGGCCGATGCTCACCGAGTTACCTCGGTGGGTAGTCGCTTCCCTCGTGGAACTCCGCGAGGAAAGCGAGCGCCGACCGAGTTGCCTCGGTGAGCATCCAACCCCTACCCGGCAGCGACCGGGAACGTGTGGGCGACCGGCCCGGAGACGGCGTCGATGGGCTGCTCGAGGGGGATCCCGGAGCCGTCGCGGCGCGGGTCGATCTCGGGCAGGTCGATGGGCGCCCCGGAGGCTGCGGCGGCCATCGCGGGAGCGGCACCGACCCAGGCGAAGACGATCGAGTCCTCGCCCTTGAGGTAGCGGTGCGCGCGTACGCCGCCGGTGGCCCGGCCCTTGGCGGGGTACTCGCTGAACGGCGTGGTCTTCACCGAGCCGGTCTCGGTCCCGGGCAGGGCGCTCGACGAGCCGGCCACGGTCACGACCGCGGCACCCTTGGGTGCGTCGGGGGAGACGATGCCGAAGAAGACGACCTTGGACCCGTGGGCCATCCGGACGCCGGCCATACCGCCGGCGCTGCGGCCCTGGGGACGGACGACATCTGCCGGGAAGTGGAGGAGCTGGGCGTCGGAGGTGACGAAGACCAGCGACTCGGTGCCGGTGCGGAGCTGGGCTGCGCCGACCACCTCGTCGCCGTCGGCGAGCTTGATGACCTCCCACTCGTCCTTGTTGAGCAGCACCTCGGGGTTGACCCGCTTCACCACGCCCAAGCGGGTGCCGAGCGCGATGCCGGGACCGTCGGTGGCCAGCGTGGTCAGTGCGAGCGCGCGCTCGTCGGACTCCAGCGAGAGCAGCGCGGACAGCGGCAGGCCGCCGGAGAGGTTCGGGTCGCCGTGCGTCGGCGGCATCGCCGGCAGGTCGAGCACCCCGAGGCGTACGAGACGGCCGCGAGAGGTGAGCACGCCGATCTGGCCGCGCGCGGTCGCCGGGACCACCGAGACGATCACGTCGTGGTTGGCGCGGCCCGAGCCCGTCGAGAAGGGCTCCGCGTCCGAGGAGCGGGCCAGGAGACCGGTCGAGGAGAGCAGCGCGAAGCACGGGTCGTCGGCGACCTCGAGGCTCATCGCCTCGAGCGCCGGGGTGCCGGCCGAGGCGAGCAGCACGGTGCGCCGCGGCGTGCCGAACGTCTTGGACACCTCGCCCAGCTCGTCGGAGACGACCTTCCGCAGCATCTCGTCGTCGCCGAGGATCGAGTCGAGGTACTCGATCGTCGAGCGGAGCTCGTCGCGCTCCTTCTCCAGCTCGATCTTGGAGAACTTCGTGAGCCGGCGCAGCGCCATGTCGAGGATGTACTCCGCCTGCGGCTGGCTCAGGTCGAAGACCGACATCAGCCGCTCCTTGGCCTCGCCGGCGTTGTCGGAGGAGCGGATCAGCTGGATGACCTCGTCGATGTCGAGGATCGCGATCAGCAGCCCGTCGACCAGGTGCAGCCGGTCGGCGGCCCGGTCGCGGCGGAACTGCGAACGGCGGCGTACGACGTCGTAGCGGTGTCCCAGGAAGACCTCGAGCAGCTCCTTGAGGCCGAGCGTGCGTGGCTGCCCGTCGACGAGCGCGACGTTGTTGATCCCGAAGGAGTCCTCCAGCGGCGTCATCTTGTAGAGCTGCTCGAGGACCGCCTCGGGTACGAACCCGTTCTTGATCTCGATCACCAGCCGGGTGCCGTGCTCGCGGTCGGTGAGGTCCTTGAGGTCGGCGATGCCCTGGATCTTCTTGGACTGCACCAGGACCTTGACGCGCTCGATGATCTTCTCGGTGCCGATGTTGAACGGCAGCTCGGTGATCACGATGCCCTTGCGGCGCCCGAACGGCTCGATCCGTGTGGTGGCGCGGATCTTGAAGGAGCCGCGGCCGGTCTCGTACGCATCCCGGATCCCATCCAGGCCGACGATGGTGCCGCCGGTGGGGAGGTCGGGGCCGGGGATGAACTTCATCAGCGTGTCGAGCTCGGCGCCCGGGTGCTTGATCAGGTGGCGCGCGGCGGCGATGACCTCGATCAGGTTGTGCGGGGCCATGTTGGTGGCCATACCGACCGCGATGCCGGTGGCGCCGTTGACCAGCAGGTTGGGGATCGCGGCGGGAAGCACGCTCGGCTCCATCTCCCGCGAGTCGTAGTTGGGCCGGAAGTCGACCGTGTCTTCCTTGATGTCATCGGTCATCGCCTGCGCGGCCGGGCCCATCCGGGCCTCGGTGTAACGCATCGCGGCAGCCGGGTCGTCACCGCCGGGGGAGCCGAAGTTGCCGTGGCCGTCGATCATGGGCAGCCGCATCGCCCACGGCTGCGCCATCCGGACCAGGGCGTCGTAGATCGCGCCGTCGCCGTGCGGGTGCAGTCGGCCCATCACCTCGCCCACGACCCGGGCGCTCTTGACGTGGCCGCGGTCGGGACGCAGGCCCATGTCGTTCATCGTGTAGAGGGTCCGGCGCTGAACCGGCTTGAGCCCGTCGCGTGCGTCGGGCAGTGCGCGGGAGTAGATGACGGAGTAGGCGTACTCGAGGAACGAGGACTGCATCTCGTCGCGGATGTCGGTGTCGAGGATGTGCTCCTCGAAGTCCTCCGGGAGTGGGTCCTGCTTGGTGCGACGTGCCATGGACCCCATTCTTCCCGGTGCCCCCGATGAATCGGGGGAGGCGGTCGGGTCTGTCCGTGCATGGCGACCGTGATCATGCACGCAGTGGTGTCGGTGGACGGCTACATCGCCGACGACAACGACGAGGTGGGCCCGCTCTTCGAGTGGTACTTCAACGGTGACGTCCCGCTGGTCGAGGACCCTGAGGGCAACGCCCACGGGCCGTTCGCCGTGTCGAAGGCGTCCTACGCCTACACGCGCCCGATGTGGGACCGGATCCGGGTGATCATCCAGGGCCGGCACCTGTTCGACCTCACCAACGGCTGGGAGGCGAGCCCGCCGACCGGGGAGCACCTCGTCGTGGTGTCACAC